>NZ_JAATEK010000039.1:0-72214 GCF_012034195.1 Microbispora sp. CL1-1 | reverse complement strand
TTGGTCCAGCCGAGCGCCTTCAGCAGCACCGTGACCGGCTGCTTACGCTTGCGGTCGATGCGCACGCCGACGCTGTCGCGCTTGTCGATCTCGAATTCGAGCCACGCGCCGCGCGACGGGATCACCCGGCAGCCGAACAGGTCCTTGTCGGAGGTCTTGTCGACCGAACGGTCGAAGTAGACACCCGGCGAACGGACGAGCTGGGACACCACGACACGCTCGGTGCCGTTGATGATGAAGGTGCCCTTCGACGTCATGAGCGGGAAGTCGCCCATGAACACCGTCTGGCTCTTGATCTCACCTGTGGTGTTATTGATGAACTCCGCCGTGACGAACATCGGGGCGGAGTAGGTCATGTCCTTGTCTTTGCACTCATCGACTGAGTACTTGGGCGGCTCGAACCTGTGATCCCGGAACGACAGGGACATGGTTCCGGAGAAGTCCTCGATGGGACTGATCTCCTCGAAGATCTCTTCGAGACCGGATTGGGTCGGAATGTCCTTGCGCCCGGCCTGGCGAGCCGCCTCGACCCGGCCCTTCCATTTCTCGTTTCCGAGCAGCCAGTCGAAGGACTCGGTCTGCAGGGCGAGAAGGTCGGGTACTTCGAGCGGCTCCTCGATTCGTGCGAACGACACGGTTCGGGGACCGGCGGGTACGGCGGAGGCGTTGCGCGAGGCTGCCAACAGATGTCCTTCCGAGGGCTCGCGGACTGACTACACGCACGCCAGACGACCAGGACTAAGAGTTACTCAGAGAGACGGTCGTCAAAGGGCAGCGCAAAGGGGCAGTGTAGCCGATCGGCATACACCTGTCCACTCCGCTATCGCTCTGCGCTCCACGTTGGTGGCAGCATCACCCGTCAGCGCCGAAACGTCAAGCCCGAGAGCCGACATTTCGCCTAACCGGCAGGGGTCTCGCAGGGTTTTTCCGCCCTCGCGGCCGAGCGAGCTCCGGGGATCCAGTCCCTACCCGGGACCGGACACGGGTAACGCTCAGTCACGCGAACGACCCAACGCTGACCGTCGGTCGACGCCGCCGAGCCCTGGATACCCACCGGGTGGCACGGCTTAAACGTGTTCTTTACTAACAATTTAGCCACGGGCTCAGGGAACGGGCGTGTCACCCAGGAGCGTGGACAGCCGGGAGGCCCGCCAGCCGTCGCCCTGCGTCACCATGACCAGGCGCGCTCTCCCCTGGCTGACCTGCTGCTTCGGCTCCTCCCGACCCGGGCCCGACCGCGTCGTGACCATGTTCACGAACAGCAGCACCCGGACCTCTTCCGGCGTCGCCGACTCCACTCCTGCGGCGGCGACGACCGCGTGCTGCACCGTCCGCCGCTCGCGCGCCTGCGGTCCCAGCGTCGCCACGAGCGTCCGGTAGTGCTCCGCCAGCTGCCCGGTGGCGTGCGCTCCCGCCCTCAGCATGTCCTGATCGATCGTACGGTAGTCGTACGACAACATGTCGGGCGCGTAGGACCGGGCGGCCGACAGTGCCTCCCTGGAGGCTCTCTCGGTGGCCTGGAGGCGGCGCAGATCGAGCAGGAGCCACACGGCGGCGACGGCCAGCCCGGCCGCCACGAGGGCCGTCAGCGCCCGCAGCAGGCGCCTCACCGCACCAGCTCCGCCCGTGAGACCAGCCACAGGCCCGAGGCCTTCGTGACGTCCATGCGCCAGCGGAAGAAGCGCTCCTCCGGAGGGGCCTTCCTGCCGTCCTCCCAGTGGATCACGGCGTCGCCGACGATCAGCACCTGTGCCGTGCGCCGGTCGGCGGCGAGGGAGGTGAGCGCGGAGGCCCGCAGGACGCCCGTCTGCACGGCCTTGTTCTTCAGCGTGGTGGCCTTCAGAGCCGCCTGCCCGGCGGCGTACTGCGCCCGCTCCGGGCCCGTGGAGGTCGCCAGCGCTCGTTTGATGTCGTCGTCGATGCGGCGGTGGTCGATCGACATGAGGCTCACCGCGTGCGCCGCCGCGGCCCGCACGGCCATCTCGCCGTCCTCGGCCGTCGCGAGGGCCTCCGTACGGGCCTGGGCGAGATGGCGGACCGTCAGGGCCAGCGCGACCACGAGGAGCACGAGCCCGGCGGTCAGCGCGCGCCGCATCCCCGCACCTCCTGAGCACCCGGTCGTCGTCTCGGCCCGTTCACGTCGCGCGGATCAACGGTCGTGCCCGGCGAGGCCGGCGTGCCACCCGCGCGCGCCGTCGTCGGACACTCCCTAATCGGCACGATAGATCAGCGGACCCGCCCTGCCCATAGATTCCGGATTCCGCACGGGGTCCGGGCACGCGAAAGGGGCGGTCCCATCCGGCACCTGGATGGACCCGCCCCTTCGGTGAAGCGTGTTACAAGACCGTCTTACTTGACGGTGACCGTGGCGCCGGCGCCCTCCAGGGCGGCCTTCGCCTTCTCGGCCTGCTCCTTGTTGACCTTGCCGTCGAAGACCGGCTTCGGAGCGCCGTCCACGAGGTCCTTGGCCTCCTTGAGGCCCAGGCTCGTCAGGGCGCGGATCTCCTTGATGACCTGGATCTTCTTGTCGCCGGCGGCCTCGAGGATGACGTCGAACTCGTCCTGCTCCTCGGCCTCCTCGGCGGCGCCACCGGCGCCACCGGCGGCCGGGGCGGCGGCGACGGCGACCGGAGCGGCGGCCTTCACGTCGAAGGTCTCCTCGAAGACCTTCACGAACTCGGACAGCTCAAGGAGGGTCATCTCCTTGAAGGTCTCGAGCAGCTCGTCGGTGCTGAGCTTCGCCATGGTGTGTTCCTCCAGTGGATCTAGCAAAAAACGTGTAAAGGGACCGCGGTGCGCGCTTCCCCCGTCCGCTGCGCGGACCTACTCGCCGGCCTCTTCGCGCTTGGCGCGCAGAGCCTCGGCCAGTCGAGCCATCGTGGTGGGCAGCGCGGCGAAGGTGGCGGCAGCCTGGGACTGCTTGGCCTTCAGCGCACCGGCCAGCTTCGCGAGGAGCACCTCGCGGGACTCAAGGTCGGCAAGCTTCGTGATCTCGTCGGGGGTCATCGACTTGCCGTCGACGACACCACCCTTGATCACCAGGAGGGGGTTGGCCTTGGCGAAGTCACGCAGACCCTTGGCCGCCTCCACCACGTCGCCCTTGACGAACGCGATGGCGGTCGGGCCCTGGAACAGGTCGTCCAGGGAGGTGATCCCGGCGCTGTTGGCCGCGATCTTGGTGAGCGTGTTCTTCGCCACGGCGAACTTCGCATTCCCACCGAGAGAAACGCGCAGCTGCTTGAGCTGAGCGACGGTGAGACCGCGGTATTCGGTCAGAACGGCGGCGCTGGATCCCTCGAACTCACTCTTGAGCTCGGCGATCGCGACGCTCTTCTCCGCCTTCGCCATGGGCCTCCTTCCAGATGTGCCGCCGGCGAAGGCCCTCAGAAAACAGACAAGCCCCGGCGCAGGCGCACGGGGCTTGGACAGACGTCGAACGTCCTCAAGCTTCTCCACACCTACGCGGGCCGTCCACTCACGTGGATCCTTCGGTCACCGGGTTGTGGGCCCAGTGACGACCGGCGGTCTTCGGCAGGAGACAGACTACGGTGTCAACCGGCAAGACGCCAAATCAGCCTGTGGCGCCGGACGGCTGCTGCGTCAGCGTCCGCGGCAGCTCGCCGACCTGGTCGGCGGCCGGCGCCTTGATCGAGACCGGCTCGTTGAACGACTTGAACATCGCCGTCGCCTTGAACGTGCCTGCGCCCGGCTTGCCGCCGTTCAGCTCGACCTTGCGCGGCAGGCCCTGGCCGTCGATCCAGGCGTCGAACGTGACGTCCTTGGCGTTCGCCAGCTCGTCCTGCACGTGGCCGCGCCGGTCCTCCGGAAGCTGCTTGATCGCCTCGGCCACGGGGAACGTGCCCGAATAGTGGGTCGTGTCCACCCCGCCGACCTGCTCGGTGCCCACCGGCTTGACGTCCTTCGACGCCGTGAGCATGGCGGCGCTCGTCTTCAGGTCGAACTGCTGCGCCTGGGCGAGATACTGCTCGATGTCCACGCCGGCCTGAGAGCCGAGCTGCTTCAGGTCGAGCCTGATCCACGGCTTGGTGGCGCCCACCAGGGTCCTGAGCATGTCGAGCTTCACGTACGCCACGTCGCCCTGGAGGATCACCCGCACCCCGCCGGGCATGTTCTGCCCGTTGAACGACACCTGGCCGAGGTTGATGTCGGAGGAGATCTGCGGGGTCTTCTGGTAGAGCATGGTGCCCTGGACGACCCCTCCCTGACCGCCGTCGGCGTCGGTGACGTTCAGCACGAGGTCGGCGGCATAGGTGTCGACGTCGTCGGCCTTCTGCGCGGTCTGCTGGATGACCTCGGCCGCCGAGAGCCTGGCGTTCTGGAGAGACGGAGTCGCGGTCGTGCCGCATCCCGCGACCGTGATCGCGGCTACCGCCCCCGCGGCCACCAGTAGTCGTCGCATTGTGTCCATCCCTTCGATGTCCCCCTTTACCTGCCCTTGACCTTATGCGCCTAACGCCGTCCGCGCGTGGCCGGCGGACGAACCCCCATGAGCCGTGCACAGAACCTTCACAAGACGGGGCCTGGAGCAGGGGCTGAGCGAGGGACGGCCGAGAGGCGACGCAGCAGCCGATCGAGCGTCGTGGGGCCCTACACGGCCACAGACGCGCGGAAGCCCCCGCCCGTAGAGGGCGGGGGCTTCCGTCGTCGTCTCGGCCGGGAAGACGGCTCAGGCGTCGATCTCGGCGGTCATCGCCCGCGTCACGTTCGGGTCGACCGGGATGCCCGGGCCCATGGACGTGGTGAAGGTGACCTTCTTGAGGTAACGGCCCTTGGCCGCCGACGGCTTGAGACGCAGCACCTCGTCCAGCGCCGCGGCGTAGTTCTCCACGAGCTGGCGGTCGTCGAAGGACGCCTTGCCGATGATGAAGTGCAGGTTGGCGTGCCGGTCGACCCGGAACTCGATCTTTCCGCCCTTGATGTCGCTGACGGCCTTGGCCACGTCGGGCGTGACGGTGCCGGTCTTCGGGTTCGGCATGAGGCCGCGGGGGCCGAGCACGCGGCCCAGACGACCGACCTTGCCCATCATGTCCGGGGTGGCGACGACCGCGTCGAAGTCGAGACGGCCCTTGGACACCTCGTCGATCAGCTCGTCGGAGCCGACGATGTCGGCGCCCGCCGCGCGGGCCTCCTCGGCACGGTCACCGGTCGCGAAGACCAGGACCCGGGCGGTCTTGCCGGTGCCGTGCGGGAGGTTGACGGTGCCGCGGACCATCTGGTCGGCCTTGCGCGGGTCGACGCCCAGCCGCAGGGCGACCTCGACGGTCGCGTCGAACTTCGTGGTCGCGGTCTTCTTGGCCAGCCGCACACCCTCGAGCGGGGCGTACAGGGCCGTGCGGTCGATCTCGGCCGCCGCGTTCTTCCAGTTCTTGCTGCGCTTCACTTCGTGCTCCTCGTGGAGATCGTGGTCCGGGCCTGCGCGGGCCCTCCCACTGCGTTGGTCACCGCTGAGAGTCAGTCGGCGATGGTGATGCCCATGGAACGGGCGGTGCCGGCGATGATCTTCTCGGCGGCCTCGACGTCGTTGGCGTTGAGGTCCTGCATCTTGGTCTCGGCGATCTGGCGAAGCTGCTCGCGGGTCAGCTTGCCCACCTTGTCCTTGTGCGGGTTCGCGCTGCCCTTCTGCAGACCGGCGGCCTTCTTGATCAGCTCAGGCGCCGGCGGCGTCTTCGTGATGAAGGTGAAGGTGCGGTCTTCGAAGATGGTGATCTCGACGGGGATGATGTTGCCCCGCTGGGCCTCCGTCGCGGCGTTGTACTGCTTGACGAAGTCCATGATGTTGACGCCGTGCGGACCGAGCGCGGTACCGACCGGCGGCGCGGGGGTGGCCTGCCCAGCGGGAAGCTGGACCTTCACCAGGGCCGCGACTTTCTTCTTTGGAGGCATTTGTCCTTCTCCGGGTCCTTTGTCCTACAAAAGCCTCACAGGCACGCCGAAGCAGGGCGTGCCGTGAGGACGGCTATCGAGTCTACGCGAGGCGGTCAGATCTTCGAGACCTGGTTGAACGACAGCTCGACCGGGGTCTCTCGGCCGAAGATCGAGACGAGGACCTTGAGCTTCTGCGACTCGGCGCTGATCTCGCTGACCGTGGCCGGCAGCGTGGCGAACGGCCCGTCCATGACCGTGACGGACTCGCCGATCTCGAAGTCGACGGTCGCGGTGGTGGTCTTGGTCGTGGCCTTCTTGACTTCCTCGGAAGGCTCCGGCGCGAGCAGCTTGGCGACCTCGTCGAGGTTCAGCGGGCTCGGCTTGTTGGACAGGCCGACGAAGCCGGTCACGCCGGGCGTGTTGCGCACCGCGGCCCAGGACTCGTCGGTCAGGTCCATCCGGACCAGAACGTAGCCGGGAAGCACGCGCTCCTTGATCGGAGTCTTCTTGCCGCCCTTGAACTCCGTGATCGTGTGGGTCGGCACCTCGACCTGGAAGATGAAGTCCTCCATGTTGAGGGACCCGATCCGGCTCTCGATGTTCTGCTTCACGCGGTTCTCGTAACCGGCGTACGAGTGGATGACATACCACTCGCCGAACTGACCGCGAAGCTGACGCTTGAACTCCTCGACCGGGTCGACATCCGGAAGGACGTCACCGTCCTCGTCGACCTGCGCGGCGACCTCGGCCGAGTCTTCGCCGCCGTCACCGCCGTCAGAGTCGGCGGCCGTGGTCTCCTCGACCTCTGCTACGGCCTCGTCCTGCTCGGTGCCCCACTCGTCATGCTCGTCATGGGAGCGGTCGGCCGGCATCGGGGACTCGGACACGGGACTCTTCCTTCTTCGCTTGGTGTCTTGACGTGCTACGACGTCTCGGGCGGGATCAGGATCCGCCGAAGAGCCAGAGCACTGCCTTACCCAGCAGCGTATCGATCCCGAACACGAGCCCAACCATGATCACAACGAAGACCAGGACAACTACGGTGTACGAGATCAGGTCATTGCGCCTGGGCCAGATGACCTTGCGCAGCTCGGCGACGACCTGCCGGTAGAACAGAGCGGGCGAGGTGCGCTTTGCCTTCTTCTCACTGGTCGGCTTGCCTGGCTTGCCAGCGGTTTCACCGCGGGTGTCGATCGCCACAGTCCTCACCTGATCCGTCGTGTCCGTCGCAGTTGCGGCGCGCTTTCACGCCATTGTTGCGCGGACCGCACTCCGCAGGGCACGAGGGACTCGAACCCCCAACCGCCGGTTTTGGAGACCGGTGCGCTACCAATTGCGCTAGTGCCCTAAGCCGTGCACCACGATACCCGAGAAACGCGCCGAAGCGTCCGTCGCGTCGTTCACGTGGCCCACTAGTCGGTGAAGTGTACGCGGGAATCACCACTCCGTCGAACCACATGACCGCCGCACCGCCCGAAGGCGGCCCGAGTGCCGTTTCTGTGCGATCTAAAGCTACCGTGCGAACCCGTCCGGATCCTGGATATGGATACGAAACCGCGTGGCGCGTCTGGAACGATGGAGGCATGACCCGACCTCGCATCTCCGCGCGTATTTCCGCGATCTCCGAGTCCGCGACTCTGGCCGTGGACGCCAAGGCCAAGGCCATGAAGGCGGCCGGTCGCCCGGTCATCGGCTTCGGCGCCGGCGAGCCCGACTTCCCGACGCCCGACTACATCGTCGAGGCGGCCGTCGAGGCGTGCCGGAACCCCAGGTTCCACAAGTACACGCCGGCCGGGGGCCTGCCGGAGCTCAAGCAGGCGATCGCCGACAAGACGCTGCGCGACAGCGGGTTCCAGGTCGAGGCCGCCCAGGTCCTGGTGACGAACGGTGGAAAGCAGGCGGTCTACGAGGCGTTCGCCACGCTGCTCGACCCGGGTGACGAGGTCCTGGTCGTGGCGCCCTACTGGACGACGTACCCGGAGGCGATCAAGCTCGCGGGCGGCGTCCAGGTCGACGTGGTCACCGACGAGACCACCGGCTACCTGGCCTCGGTCGAGCAGCTGGAGGAGAAGCTGACCGACCGCACCAAGGTGCTGCTGTTCGTCTCGCCGTCCAACCCGACGGGGGCCGTCTACTCCCCCGCCCAGGTCGAGGAGATCGGCCGCTGGGCGCTCGACAAGGGCCTGTGGGTCGTGACCGACGAGATCTACGAGCACCTGGTCTACGGGGACACGAAGTTCTCCAGCATCGCCACCGCCGTGCCCGAGCTGCGCGACCGGGTCGTCGTGCTGAACGGCGTGGCCAAGACGTACGCGATGACCGGCTGGCGGGTGGGCTGGCTGATCGGCCCGTCCGACGTGGTCAAGGCGGCGACGAACCTGCAGTCCCACGCCACCTCGAACGTCTCCAACGTCGCCCAGGCCGCCGCGCTCGCGGCCGTCTCCGGCGACCTGTCGGCCGTCGCGCAGATGCGCGCGGCGTTCGACCGGCGTCGCCAGACCATGGTCCGGATGCTCAACGAGATCCCCGGCGTGGTCTGCCCCGAGCCGTTCGGCGCGTTCTACGCGTACCCGTCGGTCAAGGCGCTGCTGGGCAAGGAGATCCGCGGCAAGCGCCCGCAGACCTCGGCCGAGCTGGCCGAGCTCATCCTGGAGGAGGCCGAGGTCGCGCTGGTGCCCGGCGAGGCGTTCGGCACCCCGGGCTACTTCCGCCTGTCGTACGCGCTGGGCGACGACGACCTGGTCGAGGGCGTCAGCCGGGTGGGCAAGCTCCTGGCCGAGGCCCACTGAGAAGCCGAAGCCCGCTGAAAGAGGTCATCCGGACTCTGCAAATTTCAGCGAAGGCCCGGTCCCCGAGAAGCGGGACCGGGCCTTCGTCATGCCGGCGCACGACCCACGGGCCTCCGGGCCCGTGGGGACCACGGAGGCGCGGGATCGAAGCGGGGTCACTTGGCGAGGGTGGCTCCCCCGGCGATCTTCTTGAGCTCGCTGTCGGCCGCGTCCGCACCGATCTTGGCCGCGTAGTCAGGGCTGATCATGACCTCGGCACCGACGCCGGGAGCGAGGGTCCACACGATCGTGCGGGTGCCGCCGTCCATGACCCGGTCGCCGCCCTCCGACACGCTGACCAGGTAGGCCTTCCTGCCGCCGACCTCGATCGGCTTGACGCCCTGCGCGGCGTAGCTCTGCATGCGCTTGCTCAACCGGCTCACGGCGCCCTTCCGATAGACGATCATCTGGACGCTGTACATGCCGGGCTCCAGGCCGGGCTCCACCCAGCTCGTGGTGTAGCTCCGCTTGCCGAAGCCGTCCTTGCCGGACCACTTGCCCCATTCGAGCCCTTCGGGCAGATAGCCGACGTGCACTCCGCCGAGCGTCCGGCCGTCCCCGAGATCGCCGAGGTCCTGGGGCATCCCCGGGTTTTCGGCGCCCTCCGACGAGGTGTCTTCCGACGGGGTGCCCTCCGAGGGGGCGGGGGTCGGGCCGGCGGTCCCGGCGATCATGACCGTGACCGCCGCCCCGGGGGGAGCGGCCGTCCCCGGCTGCGGCATCTGACCGAAGACCGTCCCCGCCGGGGCGGTGTCGGTGACGATCTTCGTGAATCGCATCGTGTAGCCGGCCTCCTTGAGGATGGCGCCGACCTCCTTGGCGCTCTTGCCGGTCAGGTCGGGCACGACCCCTTCCGGCGTGGCGACCGCGTCACCGGAGGCGGCCGTCGACGCGGCCGGGGCCTCCTGACCGGTGGCGCCGGCCCCCACGAGGCTGCCGCCGGCCGGGACGGTGTCGGGCCGGGCGGTCAGCGCCACGGGCACGCCCACGGCGACCGCCGCCGTGAGCACGGCCGCCCCCGCCACGCGAAACCTGACGACGTGGCGGCGGTTGCCCCGCCGTACGGCCTGGCCCAGCGACGGCGACGCGTGCACGCCGGCGACCTGAGCGGCCATGGCGTCTTTCAGCGCCTCTTCGACGTTCATGCGGACACTCCCTGCAAGTTCTCCATGCGTGCGCGCACGCGTGCCAGCCCGCGGGCGGCCTGGCTCTTGACGGTGCCGACCGAGCAGCCGAGCAGCGCGGCGGTCTCGGCCTCCGACAGGTCCTCCCAGTAGCGCAGGACCAGTACGGCCCGCATCCGGGCCGGCAGTTTCCTGAGCTCGGCGACGAGCACGTCGCGCAGGCCGAGGTCCGGCGACTCCACCGGCGTGTCCGGCGGCTGGGCGAAAGTGATCTCCTGGAGCACCTTGCGCCGCCTGGCCTTGCTGATCGCGCCGTTCACCACGACCCGGCGCGCGTACGCCTCGGGGTTGTCGTGGCGGATGCGCGGCCAGTGCCGGTAGACCTTCTCCAGCGCGTTCTGGACCATGTCCTCGGCGTCGGACTCCGAGGCGCCGCAGACCAGGATCGCGGTGCGCAGGAGAGCGGTGCTGCGCGCGGCCAGGAACTCGTCGAAAGCCGCCTCGTCTTCTTCGGTCATGAGCTCCCCTTTCGCCCCTCCCCAACGCGCCAACCCCGCCACGGGTTGAGAGCGACATGCGGCAACATATGGAGATGGCACGTCCACTAAACACGCTCCCCAAGGCACATCTGCACCTGCACTTCACCGGCTCGATGCGGCATTCGACGCTGATCGAGCTCGCCCGGGAGCAGGGCGTCCATCTTCCCGACGCCCTGGTTGAGGACTGGCCGCCGAAGCTGCGGGCGACCGACGAGCGCGGCTGGTTCCGGTTCCAGCGGTTGTACGACATCGCGCGGTCGGTGCTGCGCCGGCGCGAGGACGTCTACCGGCTGCTGCGGGAGGCCGCCGAGGACGAGGCCCGGGAGGGGTCGCGCTGGCTGGAGATCCAGGTGGACCCGTCCGGCTACGCCCAGCGGTTCGGCGGGCTGACCGAGACGCTCGAACTCGTCCTCGACGCGACGGACAAGGCGGCCAGGCAGGCCGGGATCGGCATGGCGGTGATCGTGGCGGCCAACCGCACCCGGCATACGCTCGACGCCAGGACGCTGGCCCGCCTGGCGGCGCACTACGAGGGCAGGGGCGTGGTGGGCTTCGGCCTGTCCAACGACGAACGGCGCGGCCGGGCCAGGGACTTCGAGCACGCCTTCCGGATCGCCAGGCGGGCCGGGCTGCTCGCCGTGCCGCACGGCGGCGAGCTGCTGGGCGCGGCGAGCGTCGCCGAGTGCCTCGACGACCTGGGCGCCGACCGGATCGGTCACGGGGTGCGCGCGGCCGAATCGCCCCGCCTGATGGAACGGCTGGCCGACCGGCAGATCACCTGCGAGGTGTGCCCGCTGTCCAACGTGGGCCTCGGGGTGGCGGAACGGCCCGAGGACGTGCCGCTGCGGCGGCTGTTCGAGGCCGGGGTGCCGATCGCCCTCGGCGCCGACGACCCGCTGCTGTTCGGCGCCCGGCTGCTGCCACAGTATGAGCTCGCACGGGACGTGTACGGCTTCGCCGACGCCGAGCTGGCCGAGCTGGCCCGGCAGTCGATCCGGTCGTCGACGGCGCCCGACTCGGTCAAGAAGGAGTTGGCCGGCGAGATCGACGCCTGGCTCGCCTCTCCCGAGTGAGCCCGCCGTACATCTCGCCGGTCACCTCGCTGGTCACCTGACCGGTCACCGCACCGGTCACTTCACGCGTCACTTCACGCCTCACTTCACGCCTCACTTCACCGAGCGGGCGATCCGTACGGCCTCCTCCAGGTCAGGTCCCTCCAGCCGCAGCCCGACCAGGTTGTGCTGCCAGATGAGCGTCGGCCCGGCCACCCGCTCCTGGCGCGGCGTGCCCCCGCCCGACGGCATGTACGACACCCCGTGGGGCTGCCGGATCCACCATCCGCCGACCGCGCTCACCTGATCGGGCCACGGTTCTCCGAGCTCCTTGCGCCAGACGACGCCCAGCGTGCCGTCGTACTCGTCGAGCCGGACGCCCGGCCACAGCAGCGTCACCACCCGGCCGCCGTCGGCGACGCGGACGTCGGCCGGCGCGCCGAGCGCGGACGGCACGAGGACGGGGAAGCGGACGGCCCGCCGCGCCTCCTCCAGCGTCACCCGGCGCTCGCCGGGCAACGGGCTCGGCACCCCCGTGGGCAGCGGCCCCGCGCCGCCGACGTGGATCTCGACGCCCGCGAAGCGCAGCACCGACACCACCGCGGCCCGGCCCTGCGGGGTGACCCCGAGCAGCACGGCCATCAGCACCGCCACCGCCGCTGCCGCCACGCGCGGCGTCGGCCGCCACACGGCCCGCCGGGGTGCTGGCTCGCCGCTCTCGATGCGGGCGCGTACGGCACGCGCCACGCCGGCGGGCGGCGGCGCGGGGGGCACGGCCAGGTCCTCGCCGAGGGCCCGGAGCCGTGATTCGAGATCGTCCGGTGCGATCGGTTCGCTGTCACCCGAGTTGTTCACGGCCCACCTCCTCCCGCAGGCGCCGCAGTGCCCGGAACGTCCGCGACTTCACCGTGCCGAGGCGCACGCCGAGGACCTCGGCCGTCTCCGCTTCGGACAACTGCAGGAAATACCGGCAGACCACGGCCTCGCGTTCCCGTTCGGGGAGCGCGCGTACGGCCTCCAGCAGTCTGCTCCTGCCGTCGGCGTCCACCGCCGCGTCCTCCGGGTCCTCGGGATCCCCCGGCCCGTACGGCTCCCGCTCGCGGCCCAGCCGTACGGCGAGGTCGGAGCGGCGGCCACGCGACCGGGTGAGGTCATGGGTCACGTTGGCCACGATGCGCAGCAACCAGGGGCGGAAGGACGAGCCCCGGCGGAATCCCTTGAGGTGGCGGAACGCCTTGACGAACGCCTCCTGGACGACGTCCTCCGCCTCGTCGGCCGCCCCGAGCAGGCTCGCCGTACGGTGGGCGACCGCGCTGTATCGGGTGACCAGCACCTCGAAGGCGTCAAGGTCACCGGCCAGGGCGCGGGTCACTGCTTCGTCGTCGTCCATCGGGGGCAATCGGGGGGTGGGATGGAGGTGAAGCCTACGATCATGCGGGCATCCCGTCCACAGCGCTCGTCAAAACAACGCTCGTCAAAACAGCGCTCGTCGAACCAACGCTCGTCGAACCAACGCTCGTTGAAACAACGTGCCGCGGGAAGAACAGTGCGGGCGCAATCCGTCATCGGCGGCCCCTCCGGCGAAGCGGGCGTCCGCCGATGAGGCGGGCACTACACTTTCCACGACCGTCAGCGTGCAGATCGAGGATCCTATGTCTGGGTATGACCGAGTAGTCCAGCCGGCGGCCGGGGACGAGGCTCTGGAGAACCACCTCGGCGGCGACGAGGCCAAGAACTACCGGCAATACGAGTTCGACATGGTCGCCCCGCACGTCGGGCGGTCGCTCCTGGAGATCGGTTCGGGTCTCGGGCACTTCGCCGAGCAGTTCCTGCCGCGCCTCGACAGGCTCGTGGTGAGCGACTTCGATCCCTACTGCGTGGAACAGCTGCGCAAGAGGTTCGCCGACCGCGACGACGTGTCGGTGCTCCAGTTCGGCCTGCCGACCGACATCCCCCTCGCCGATCCGGTCGACACCGTCGTGATGATGAACGTCCTCGAGCACATCGAGGAGGACGCCGAGGCGCTGCGGTCGCTGGCCAAGGTGACCGCTCCCGGCGGCCGGATCGTCATCTGGGTGCCCGGCTACATGCAGCTCTACGGGGACTTCGACCGCAAGGTGGGTCACGTCACCCGCTACACCCCCGCCACCCTGCGCAAGACCGTGACCGACGCCGGGCTCGACGTCCAGGTGCTCAAGCCGATCAACTTCCTCGGCGGCATCGCCTGGTGGGCGGCCGTACGGCGGGGCGGCGTGGGCTACCCCGACCCCCGGCTCGTGAAGATCTACGACCGCACCGTCGTGCCGATGACCCGGCTCATCGAGCGGTTCATCCGCCCGCCGTTCGGCCAGACCGTGTTCTGCGTGGCGCGCGTTCCGCGCTGACGGGTGCCGCGCGGGGCGGCCAAGTAAACCCGAATTGTGCGGCAAATGCTTTCTACCTGCACAATGGGTCACCCATGAGTGAAACCAGGATCCTCGTCGTCGAGGACGAGCCAAACATCCGGGACATCGTGGAAGTCGCCCTCAGGTTCCACGGCTTCCGGGTGACGGCCGTGGGCACGGGGGCCGCGGCCCTCGGCGAGGTGCTGAAAAACCAGCCCGACCTGGTCGTCCTCGACGTCATGCTGCCCGACATCGACGGATTCGAGGTGTGCCGCCGGATCCGGGCCGACGGCGTGCACCCTCCCGTGATCTTCCTCACCGCCCGCGACGCGGTCGCCGACACCGTGCGCGGGCTGACCCTCGGCGGCGACGACTACGTCACCAAGCCCTTCTCCGTCGAGGCCTTGGTCGCCCGCATCCGCGCCGTGCTGCGCCGTACGACGGTGCCGGCGGCGGCCGAACGCGCCCACGGGCCGATCCTCCGGGTGGCCGACCTGGAGCTCGACGAGGCGCGCTGGGAGGTGCGGCGCGGCGGCGTCACGGTTGACCTGTCGCCCACCGAGTTTCGCCTGCTCGCCTTCCTGATGGCCAACGCCGGCCTCGTCCTCACCAAGCGGCGGCTGCTGGAAGAGGTCTGGGGCTACGGCGGAAGCTCGCAGGTGCTGGAGACGTACATCTCCTATCTGCGCCGCAAGCTCGACCCGCTCGGGCCGCCGCTGATCCACACCCAGCGCGGTATCGGATACGCCCTGCGGCCTCCCCAGGACTCCTGATGTCGCTCAGGACGCGCCTGCTCGCCGGGCTGCTCGGGGTGAGCGCCGTCCTGCTCGTCGTGTTCTCCCTCGTCAGCGTCATCGTGCTGCGCGGGCACCTGCGTACGCGGCTGGAGGGGCAGGTGGTGGCGGCGACCGTCACGGCGGCCCGCCGGGTGGTCGTGGGCGACCCGCTCGAACAGGCGCTGACCGGCTCCACCTATGCCCTCGCCGCCTACGACCTCAGCGAGAACCGCGCCCGTCTGGTCAGCGGCGACGCCGCCGACGCCGCGGCGGTCCCCACGCTGGCCGAGGCGATGGGCAGGGACAGGTTGCTGGCGTACGCGGCACAGGGCCGCACGTTCGACCTCGACCCGAGCCATGACCACGAGATGATCGCGGCGGCGGCGATGTCGCCGAGCGGCCTGCGGCTGGTGGTCGTGGCGGTGCCCCTGGACGCGGTCGAAGATCCGGTGCGCCACCTGCTGATCAGCGAGCTGGCGACCGGCGGGGCGCTGATCCTGCTGCTGGCCGCGGGCGGCCGGCTGCTGATCGCCGGTGGTCTGGCGCCGCTCGGGAAGATGGCGGGCACCGCCCACCTGGTGGCCGAGCGCGTCGACCTGTCGGCCCGGATGCCCGAGGGGCCGTCAGAGGTCGGCAGGCTCGGCGCCGCGATCAACCTCATGCTCGACCGGATCGCCGACGCCTTCCGCGACCGCCAGGCGTCGGAGGACCGCGTGCGCCGCTTCGCCGCCGACGCCTCCCACGAGCTGCGCACCCCGCTGTCGACCATCTCCGGCTATGCGGAGCTCTACCGGGCCGGTGCGATCCCGTCCGAGGACCTGCCGAAGATCATGGGACGGATCGAGGCCGAGGCCAACCGCATGGGCCGCCTGGTAGGCGAGATGCTGGAGCTCGCGCGGCTCGACCGCGGCGCCGCGCTCTCGCTCGACGAGACCGACCTGGCCGAGATGGCCCGCGAGGTCGCCGCCGACTCGGCCGCCCTCGATCCCGCCTATCCCGTGACGGTGGAGGCCCCGCCCTCCCTGGTCGCGACCGTGGACGAGGCCCGGGTGCGCCAGGTGCTCGTCAATCTTCTCGGCAACGTGCGGGCGCACACGCCCGAGGGCACCAAGGCCACCGTACGGCTGCTGCGTGCCCCGGATTCGGTGACGATCGAGGTGCGCGACACCGGGCCGGGGATGAGCCAGGAGCAGGCCGAACGCGCCTTCGACCGCTTCCAGCGCGGAGAGGACCACCTGTCCGGCGGGGCGGGGCTCGGCCTGTCGATCGTGAAGGCCATCGTGGAGGCGCACGGCGGCCGGTGCAGGATCGTCTCCTCCCCCGGCGAAGGGACGGCCGTACACATCGCGCTGCCCGCGATGCAAAAGGCTACTGGCGGGTAGTTAACGAGCACAGCTCGCTTCACCGCCGAGGAGGTCGACGATGACGACCGATTATGCCAAGGCCAGGGAGGTGGCCGAGCAGGCGCGCGAGACGGAGTGGACCCGCCCGAGCTTCGGCAAGCAGCTCTTCCTCGGGGACTTCCGGCTCGACCTCGTGCACCCCGCCCCCCGCCTCACCGAGGAGGAGATCAAGAAGGGAGACGACTTCCTGCGCGCCCTGCGGGCGTTCCTGCAGGAGAAGGTCGATCCCGCGCTCATCGAGCGCACCGCCGTGATTCCGGACGAGGTGATCAAAGGCCTGGCCGCGATCGGCGCGTTCGGCATGACCATCGAGGAGGAGTACGGCGGGCTGGGCCTGAGCCACCTGTACTACTGCCGCGCGCTGGAACTCGTGACCTCGTGCTCCCCCGCGCTCACCGCGCTGCTGTCGGCCCACCAGTCCATCGGGGTTCCGCAGCCGCTGCGGCTGTTCGGCACCCCCGAGCAGAAGCGCCGCTTCCTGCCCCGCTGCGCCCGGGGCGAGATCTCCGCCTTCCTGCTCACCGAGCCGGACGTCGGCTCCGACCCCGCCCGGCTCTCGACCACCGCCGTACGCGACGGCGACGCGTACGTGATCAACGGCGTCAAGCTGTGGACGACCAACGGCGTGGTCGCCGACCTGCTGGTGGTGATGGCCCGGACCGGCTCCAAGATCTCGGCCTTCGTGGTCGAGGCCGACGCGCCCGGCATCACCGTCGAGCACCGCAACCAGTTCATGGGCCTGCGCGGCATCGAGAACGGAGTCACCCGCTTCCACCAGGTGCGGGTGCCGGTGGAAAACCTGATCGGCCGCGAGGGCCAGGGCCTGAAGATCGCCCTGACCACGCTCAACACCGGCCGGCTCTCCCTTCCTGCCACCTGCGTCGGCGCGGCGAAGTGGGCGACGAAGATCGCCCGCGAGTGGGGGCGCGAACGGGTCCAGTGGGGCCGGCCGGTCGGGCACCACGAGGCCATCGCCCGCAAGATCGCCTTCATCGCCGCCACCACGTACGCGCTCGAATCGGTGGTGGACCTGGCCGGCCGGATGGCCGACGACGAGCGCAACGACATCCGCATCGAGGCCGCGCTCGCCAAGCTGTACAGCACCGAGATGGCCTGGCGGCTGATGGACGAGCTGGTGCAGATGAGAGGCGGCCGCGGTTACGAGACCGCCGAATCGCTGCACGCCCGCGGGGAGCGCGGCGTGCCCGCCGAGCAGATGCTGCGCGACCTGCGGATCAACCGCATCTTCGAGGGCTCGACCGAGATCATGCACCTGCTCATCGCCCGTGAGGCGGTCGACGCCCACCTGTCGGTCGCGGGCGAGCTCATCGATCCGAAGGCCGACCTGCGGGCCAAGGGGCGGGCGGCCACCCGGGCCGGCGCCTTCTACGCCAAGTGGCTGCCGAGCCTGATGGCCGGGCCCGGCCAGGTGCCCACGTCGTACGCAGAGTTCGGCCCGCTGGCCCAGCACCTGCGCTACGTCGAACGGACCTGCCGCAAGCTCGCCAGGTCGACGTTCTACGGCATGTCGCGCTGGCAGGCACGGCTGGAGCACAAGCAGGGGTTCCTGTCGCGGATCGTGGACATCGGCGCCGAGTTGTTCGCCATCACCGCGGTCTGCGTACGCGCCCAGGAGGACGGGGCCGAGTTCGGGCGCAAGCCGTACGAGCTGGCCGACACCTTCTGCCACCAGGCCCGGCAGCGGGCCGAGGCGTTGTTCGACCGGCTCTGGGACAACACCGACGCCATGGACGTGCGGCTGGCCCGGCGGGTGCTCGACGGGCGCTACACGTTCCTGGGGGAGGGCATCATCGACCCGTCGCTGGAGGGGCCGTGGATCGCGCCCCAGCGCACGGGGCCGTCCATGTTCGACGACGTCCACCGGCACATCGGCTGAACGGGAACGGCCCCGCCCCCTTCTGAGCGGGGGGCGGGGCCGTTTCATGCGGTGGAGCCGTGTTTTGTGCGGGGCCGTGCTCTATGCGCGGGCGGGGCCGTGCTTTGTGCGCGGGCGGGGCCGTGCGGCGAGCCGGTCAGGCTCACACGTCGAGGCACCACATCCAGCCGTGGTCCGAGACGTAGCAGCGGTACCAGCCGTCGGCCCTCTGGGCGTGCGCCGGGGCGGACAGGACGCCGAACGTGGTGACCGCGACGGCGGTGGTGGCGAGCACGGCGGCGACGCGCTTGAACGACTTCATGGGTATCTCCTGACTCCTGTGCAAGGGATGTCTCTCTGACGCGTCCGAGTACACAGGACCCCACTTGTCGCGGTCTGGTGGGCCACTTGGAGACGGTTTGGCCGTCTCGGACGGCGAAAACCCTTTGTCCGGCGATACAGCGGCTTGTTACCGTCGTCCGCATGTGGATTCTGTACGGCGACCGCTGATCAGCCCAGCTGATCCGCTCAGCTTTCCGGCCCTGTCCATCCGACGCGGCAGCTGAGTGACGGCACCTCGGTGCCGCGTTCCCGACGTACAAGGAGATCCCGTATGCGTACTCGCGCGTCCAGCAAAGGCGGCAAGCGGCAGAACCCCCGCACGCCGCAGCCCCAGCGTTCCTTCCCACCGCCGCGGCAGATCCCGGCACCGCCCATGCGACCGGTGCGCCAGCCGCGGCGCCTGCCGAAAGGCCGCTGAATAAGCCGGCCCGGCAGAGGAAAGGGCACCTCGGAATCGATCCGGGGTGCCCTTTCGGTGTCCGTGCCCTGCCGTCCCGTCCTCTGCAGGGGTGACGGGGCCTGAGCTCAGACCGAGAGAAGCACAGCAGGATCGATGGAGAGCTCGACTGGGACATCCGTCTCCAGCAGGTCCCCGGCGAAGACACGATCGACCCGCCGGTAGACGTCATGACCCGGCACCAGCGTCCAGACCGTGATGTTCGGCTTGGGCTCCAGGTCCACCACCCAATATTGGGCGATCCCCGCCTTGGCGTACTCGCTGGGCTTCTCGTACCTGTCGGTGCGCTCGCTGGCGCTCTCCCGGGAGACGACCTCGACCACGAGAAGCAGGTCCACTCCCTGATATGCCCGTTCGTCTCGCTCGACCGCGCGCCGGGCGGCCCTGCCGTCGACGACCGCGACGTCGGGCACACGTATCCCGGTCGACGTGAACACGTCGACCGGGCCGTTCACGTAGAGATCGGCACCGGCGCGCGCGACCGCCGCATCCAGCCGCGTGCGCAGGTTCCGGACCGCGTGGTCATGACGAATGCTGGGCCAGGGGGACATGACGATCCATCCGTCGACGAGCTCGTACCGCGCGTCCCTGGGCATGCGATCCAGGTCGGCGATCGTGTACGGACCGTGATGGTAGGAGTGCTCTCTGTCATCGTAAGCGACGCTCATCCCGCCTCCTTCGCCCCGAATGCCACGAGCCACGACTCAGCGTAACCCAGCGGGCCCACGAGGGCCGGGGCTCGTGCACCGCACGTCGCCGGCCCGGCAGAGGAAAGGGCACCTCGGAATCGACCCGGGGTGCCCTTTTCGCGCGAACGGTCAGAGACGCTCGATGATCGTGACGTTGGCCTGGCCGCCGCCCTCGCACATCGTCTGCAGGCCATAGCGCCCGCCGGTGCGCTCCAGCTCGTGCAGGAGCTTGGTCATGAGGATCGCGCCGGTGCCGCCCAGCGGGTGCCCCAGCGCGATGGCGCCGCCGTTGGGGTTGGTGCGCGCCGGGTCGGCCCCGATCTCCTTGAGCCAGGCCAGCGGCACGGGTGCGAACGCCTCGTTGATCTCGATGACGTCGATGTCCTCGATCGACAGGCCCGCCTTGGCCAGCGCCTTGCGGGTGGCCGGGATCGGCGCCGTCAGCATGTAGATCGGGTCGTCGCCGGTCAGCGCGAGCGTGACGATCCGGGCGCGCGGGACCAGGCCGTGCTCGCGCACCGCCTGTTCCGAGGCGATGAGCAGCGCCCCCGAGCCGTCGGAGATCTGCGAGGAGGTGGCCGCGGTGATCCGGCCGCCCTCACGAAGGGTCTTCAGCCCGGCCATCTTCTCCAGCGTGGTGTCGGGTCGCGGGCCCTCGTCGTCCTCGACGCCGTTGATCGGCGCGATCTGGTCCTTGAAGTGTCCGTTGGCGATCGCCTTCGCGGCCCGCTGGTGGCTCTCGTAGGCGTAGCGCTCCAGCTCGTCGCGCTCGAAGCCCCACTTCTCGCACATCAGCTCCGCGCCGCGGAACTGGGAGATCTCCTGCTTGCCGTACCGCTCGACCCACTTGTCGCCGAACGGGAACGGCATGCCCTTCTCCAGGGCCGCCGAGATGCTCGATCCCATCGGCACGATGGACATCGACTCGACGCCGGCCGCGACGACCAGGTCCTGCGTGCCCGACAGCACCCCCTGCGCGGCGAAGTGGATGGCCTGCTGCGACGAGCCGCACTGCCGGTCGATCGTGACCCCGGCCACGGTCTCCGGGAGGCCCGCGCTCAGCCACGCGTTGCGCGCGATGTCCATGGACTGCGGGCCGAACTGCATGACGCAGCCCATGATCACGTCATCTACGGCGGCGGGGTCGACGCCGGTGCGCTCGACGAGCGCGGAGAGAGTGTGGGCGGCCAGGTCGACCGGGTGGACCGTGGAGAGCCCGCCCTTCTTCTTGCCGACCGGCGTGCGAACCGCCCCGACGATGTACGCCTCTGCCACAGTGCCTCCATAAGAAACCGAGCAATGTTCGGTTAGTGAGAGGTTACATCAGAACTTTCGTCGGGGGAGGCGGGGAAACGGACATATTCAGGCATAACCTCCCGGAAGCGCGTCGGCAGGCTCGGCAAGCTGGAAGCCCCGGCTGTCGGCCGCGATCCCCCGGAGCGCGTTGGCGAGCGTCACCGCGACGTCCGCCCGGACCAGCAGCGCCGCCCGCGCCTCGTCGGCGTCCTCCGCGTCGGTCTCGCTGGCCGTGTCCTCCACGTCTGGGTCTGCGTCCGTATCTGAATTGGCGCCCGCATCGGCGGCGGAGCCCGTGTCCGAGGTGGCGTCTGCGTCGGAGCCGGAGTCCGCGTCGGCGGCAGAGCCCGTGTCGGCGGCAGAGCCCGTGTCGGCAGTGGCGTCCGTGCCCGAGCCGGCGTCCGCGTCCGAGGTTGTGTCGGCGTGGCCGTCCAGCGGGGCCGCGTCCGCGCCCGCCACGTCTTCCGTCGTGCCGTCGGCCGCTTCTCCGGAGGCCGCGCCGGCCGCGTCGTCGGCTCCCGTCTCCTCCGTGCGTACGACCGGGGAGACCCTGGCGATGGCGATCTCCGTGAGGTACGGCCAGCGGGTCTGGGCGGCGAGCGGCAGGCGGTGCCCCTCCTCGATCGTGACCTGCACGTCGGCTCCGGCGTAGACGTCGGCCACCCTGCCTCGGCGTACGGAGACGTGGACGACGCCCTCGATCAGCTCGCCGTCCGGCCACCTTTCGGCGTCCACCGCATCGGCGTGCCGCAGCGCCTCGGTCAGGACCGGCAGGATCTCCTCGGGCTCGGGCACGGCCGGCAGGTAGACCAGCGGATCTACGGTCTCCTCCGCGGGATCGAGCGGCTCGCCCTGGCAGAGCGACCAGCCGCCCAGGCGGTAGGCGATGCCCTCGGCGAGACTCTTGTCGAAGAAGTCCACCGGCAGCGGGCCCTCGGCCGCGATCCGGCACGCCCAGAGCGTGTCCGAGTCGGGCACGCCGAGTTTGGCGAGGACGTCACCGGTCAGCTCGACGGGCACCTCGATGCGCGACCCGCCCGCGAGGATGTCGTCGCCGTCGGTTCTCGCCTCGGGATCGGCGAGTTGCGCGACCGCCAGCAGTGTCTTCGGATCCGGCCGGGCAGGCAGCAGCGCCGTGGGCCCCGTGCGCAGCCGACCGGGCAGCAGGAGTTTCGAGAACCAGCCCACAGGCCCTCCTCATGATCGGGTCGAAGAGACCATAGCCCCGACGGCCGCCCGCCACGAGCCCTTCCCGTGAGGTGCCCGGGATCAGGACTTTCTTTTCGCCAGGCGCGTGCCGGTCATCGTGGCATAGACGATGACATTGTCGACATAGTGGCCAGTTGTGTGGTTGTAGGTGCCGCCACAGGTGATCAGCCTGAGCTCGGCGTTGTCGGCGTGGCCGTACACCCGGTTGGTGGGGAACGTCTGCTTGTCCGCCTGCTCGATGCCGCCCACGGTGAAGATGGCCACGGTCCCGTCGAGGCGATACACCTCGATCTTGTCGCCGTACGCCAGCTCGTGCAGGCGGCTGAAGACAGCGCTGCGCGTGGTGGTGTCCTTGTGGCCGAGCATGACGGCAGGGCCCGCCTCACCCGCCGTCGGGCCCCCGCGATACCAGCCGACCAGGTTCGAGTTGCTGATCGGCGGCGTCTGGATCGTGCCGGAACGATCGAGGCCGACCGACTTGATCGGCGCGTTGACGCCGATCTTGGGGATGACCAGGCGCTTGGGCGTGGACGGCTGCATCGCCGGAGCCGCCGGGATGTTCGGAACCGGCGGCGGCGCGGTGGCGACCGCCTGCGTCAGCGGCTGCCCGACTCCGCCCGGCCCCACGGAGGGGGCGAGCCCGTCCTGCGCCACGCGCTTCAGCGTCGAACGCTCCGACGCGGCGTACTCGTCCGGGTTGTTCACCATGATCACCACACCCACGATCATGATGACCAGGCCCACGATGGCCGCCGTGATCAGCAGCCGCCGTACGGCCTCCGCCCCGCTGCCGGGAGGCTTCTCCTCCGGCGGCGGGGGCGGCGCCTGCACGGGCTGCATCTGGGGCAGCATCACCGGCTGGAAGACCGGCTGGCCGTAAACCGGCTGTGGGTAGCCCTGCCCGCCCGGCCCGAGAGGCACGCCGTACGGCTGGCCCGGCGGGTACTGTCCAGGTGGCGGGGTGGTCATGACTCGTCCTACTGCCTCACCGGACGTCGCCGGGCCCGGAGCACGAGCCCGCCCGCACCCGCCGCCAGCATGAGCGCGGTGCCGGTCAGGACGAAGAGCCGCGCGTCGGGGCCGGCGTCGCCTCCACCGCCGGTGGCCGCGCCGCCCCCGGGCGTGTTCTCGATCTGGGCGGACTTCGACTTCTTGGTCTTGACCGGCGACGGCGACGCGAAGACCGTCTCGTACACCGTCCTGGTGCTACTGGGCCTGGGCGAGGCGCTCGCGGAAGGACTCGGGCTGGCGCTGGGACTGGCACTCGCGCTCGGGGACGCCGAGGGGCTCGCCACCGCGATCGTCGCGACGGCGGGCGCCGTGTTGGCGCCCGTGGTGGCGACCACGCAGTTGTAGAGCGCGGTGGGCGTCGTGGTGGTCGTGCCCGTGCCGGCGGGCGCGATCATACTGATCTTGAAGTCCTTCGCCGTCAGCACGACGGAGGTGGCCCCGCTTTGCGGTGTGACGGTCATCGTGGCCGTGGGAAGAGCGGGCATCGCCCCTCCCGACGCGACGACCGCGGTCAGCGGCGTGCCGGTCGGCGAGGGTGTGGACACGCCCGCGGTCATGCCGGCCGGCAGCGCCGACGCCGACACGGTGGGCTGGAGCTCGATCGTCGCGCCGCTCGCGATCTCCACCGGCGCGGGGAACGCCGACGTGGTGACGGGCTGGACGCTCAGGGTCGCGGTGTACTGAGTGCCGGACACCGCCGAGGTGCTGGCAGTGAGCGTCACCATGAAATCGTGCGTCACCGCAGCGCCACCCACGTTCGGAGTGCAGCTGTACGTCACGGTCTTCGTGTCGGCGTGCGCGCCGAGCGCGCTCAGGCCCAGGAGAAGGCCCGCGCTGACCACTCCGGCCGCGGCGGCCCTTCCGGCGACACGGCCCCGCGCCTTTGACTTCAGCACTGACGTCTCTCCACTTCGATGCTCGCAGTCAACAGGCGTACCAGCATTCCAGCGTACGGTCACGGTCAGGTAGAGATCTTACGGACAAAAACCCCAAGACTGTCTCCACTTGCTCAAACATTCTCCCGTTCTCCACCTGTGCGCGTCAGCCGGACGCTAATGCCTGCCGTACGAACCGGGGTTGAGGCCGAACCGCCGCAGCAGCAGCCCTCCGGCCGCCGCGGCGGCCATCAGCGCCAGGCCGGTGAGCACGACGAGCCGGGCGTCCGGGCCCGCGTCGCCTCCGCCCCCGGTCTGCGCGCCGCCGAGCGGGGTCGTCTTGATCTGCTTGGTCGCCGGGCGGGAGGCCGTCGCGGTCGCCGTGACCGTGCGGGTCGCCGTGATGCTCGGGCTCGGGCTCGGGGTCGGCGATGCCGAGGCGCTGGGGCTGGGCGAGGCGCTCGCGTCGCTGTCGGACGGGCTCGGCGAAGGGGACGGCGAAGCGGAGGGAGACGGCGAGGCGGACGAGGACGAGGCGACGGCGAACGCGAGCGACGCCCTGCTCGCGGACGCCGGCAGCGTGCACGTGTAGAGCGCGTCACCCTCGCCTGTGGTGTCCCCGGCGGCGCGCAGCTTCAGCGTGAAGTTCCCGGCCGCGACTCCGACCGTGCCCGTCGCCGTCGGCGTAAGCGTGACGAGCAGCTGGGGGATCGGCGTCAGCGTGGCCGACGGCGAGAGTGACGACGCGAGCACCGTAGAAGCGGACGGGCTCAGCGTGATGGCCGCAGGGCTCTCCCCCGTGCCGTTCTCCGTTTCGGCGCCGTTCTCCGTGTCATCCGTGGTCGAGCCGCCCTCCTCGCCGGGCGGAGTCGCACTGGCGGAGGGTGACGGGCTCGGGGAAGCGTCCGTCGCCGACTCGTCGCCGTCAGGGGAAGGCGACGGCGATGCCGAAGGAGAAGCCGAGGGAGAGACGGATGGGGAGACGGAAGGGGAGGGCGACGGGCTCGGCGTCGGGGAGTCCGAGGGGCCGGCGCTCGGACTGGCGCTGGGACTGGCACTCGGGCTGGGGCTGGGCGACGCGTCCGCGGGCTCGCTCACGACGGGAGCGCCGGTCACCTCCACCAGGCCCTCGGCGATCATGACGTCGTTCGCCGCGATGCCCGTCGCCGGCGCCACCATCGCGCTCTGGCCCTCAGACGGCGTCGCGGGAGCGATCTGCCAGGTCAGGGTCGCCGCGCTGCTCACCACCGGGTCGTCGGGCGCGACCAGGGTCACGTTCACCGGGTAGGTCGCGGCGGCGGAGGCACCGGCCGGAGTGCACGAATACAGCACCGTCGTGGTTTCGGTCTCGGCGAGCACCGGCCACGTCATCAGGGCCAGCGCGACCGCCGCTCCCGCCGCCGAACGGGCCGCGATGCGACGCTGGGCACTCCTGCGCCGGGCACTGGGGTCGGGCACGACGTCTCTCCTGCCACCTCAGTCACGTACACGTAGCGAACAGTCTCCCAGGAGTTGACCATTGACATAACCGGCGGGCGGCCTATGTCAGGAAATTCCCAGGGAACCTTCATCGCCTCGCAACAGTAGGGAGGGTGGAGGTGTTGACCATGAGAAGACTGCTCGTGGCTCTCGCGGCCATGGCGGCGATCCTCGTTCCGGCCCTGCCCGCGCACGCGCGGGCAGGCGGCTGGGCCGTGACCGAGCTCGACCCGCTTCCCGCCACGGTGCGGCCCGATGTCTCCTACACGGTGGGCTTCTGGGTGCTTCAGCACGGCACCCACCCATACGACGGCCCCGGCGACATCGGACCGATCGGCCTGCGTCTGACCGGAAAGGACGGCACGACCCTGACGTTCGACGGGACGCCGCTGCCGGAACCCGCGCACTACGCCACGTCCATCACCGTGCCGGCCGGACGATGGCGGGTGGAGGGTGTGCAGGGCATATTCGCGACGTACGAGATCGGGACGCTCACGGTGCCGGGCGGGCTGAAGACGGCTCCGCCGCCGTTCCCGGTGCCCGTCGGCATCGTGATCAAGGATTATTGGGGTCCGGTGAAGCCTCCCGGGTTCCCCTGGAAGGCGACGAACGTCGTTCCCAACCGCCCGCCGACGGCGATGCCCGCAGCGTCCGCGGAGCCGACCGGTGCCTCACCGCAGGCCCCTGCCCCTCAGCCGGTCGAGGCCACCCCGCCGACGCAGGTGGCCGCGGCCGCCGGCGACTCCTCGCCGTGGCGTCAGCCGTACGCGCTGGTGGCCGTCGCGGTGGCGGCGGTGGCGGGCACGCTGCTGGTCCAGCGCGCGGCCCGGCCGGTCGTACGGCGAAGGCCCCACGATCCGCCCGAGCGTGAGGAGCGGGAGGGCGAAGAGGTGATCAGCCTGGGCTGATCACCTCCGTGATCACTTGGTCTGCGTCAGCGTCGCGTAGACGATGATGTTGTCGGTGTAGTGGTGCTGCTTGGCGTTGTAGACCCCGCCACAGGTGATCAGCCGCAGCGACGACGTGATCGTGTTGCTGTAGACCCGCTTGGTCGGGAAGGTCGACTTGCTGACCTGCTCGATCCCGTCCACCGTAAAGATCGCCATCTTGCCGTCCGCGCGGAGAACGGCGATCTTGTTGCCGCGCTTGAGCTCGCGCAGGCGGCTGAAGACGGCGGCGCCCTTGCGGGTGTTCACGTGTCCGAGGATGACCGCCGGCCCCTGGTCGCCGGGGGCCGGTCCGTAGCGGTACCAGCCAGTCAGGCCGGGCTTGCTCAGCGGGGGCGCCTGGATGACGCCGGACTTGTCCACGCCGACCGAGCCCACCGCGGCCTTCACGCCGATCGCGGGAATGCTGATCTTGAGCGGGCGGCCGGCGGCGGCCTTGCTCGTCGTCTTCTTCGCACCGGACGACGAGGACGACAGCGGCTTCGAGGACGACGAGGCCGCGCTCGTGAGGGTCAGCGGGGCGATCGGCTGCAGCGCGGGAGCCGGCGGCGGCGCGGTCGGGTCGGCCGCCGTGAGCGGCACGCCCGGCCCGCCCGGGCCCACGGTCGGCGGCAGGAAGGCCGCGTTGCCCGCGTCCCGGACGGTCACCGTGCCCGGAACCGGCCCGCTCTCCTGCGGGTCCGAGGGGCTCAGCACGACGAGCATCCCGGCCATCACCGCCGCGATGCCGCCGAACGACCCGGCCACGAGCAGCGTCGCGAGCACCGGCTGGGGCAGTGGCTTGCGCGCCTTCTTGGCGTCGGCCTCCGCGGGAACGCCGCTCTGCACGGGCACGCCACCATGCGAGGGAGCGTCCGCCTGCGCAGGAACGCCACCCTGCGAGGCAGCGCCCTGCGCGGGAGCACCACCCTGCACGGGAGTGCCGGCCTGCTCGGGAACGCCACCCTGCTGGGGAGCGCCGCCGTGCTCGGGAGCGCCGCCGTCAGGAATGCCGTCGTTCATCGTCATCCTCCTCAGCCCCGCTCACCCGAGTGCGCCGCCCTGCGCCGGAGCATCGCCACACCGCTGAGCATGCCGATAAGCAGCAGCGCGCCGCCCGAGCCGATCAGCAGCATGCCCGAGAACGACACGCGCTCCGGAGCCTCACCGGTCTGCGCGCCGCCCTGCGGCGTGATCGCGACCTGTGCCACGCTCGGCGTCGCGGTCAGCGTCACCGTTCTCGTCGCCGTCGGCGACGGGCTGCCCTGCGTCACCACCGCCGTCACGATGTAGTGCTGCGTCTGCACGGCAGCCGGCGACGGACTGGCCGACGGAGAAGGCGAAGGCGTGGCCGAGAGCGAAGGCGACGCGGAAGGCGACGCGGAAGGCGACGGCGACGGCGACTCGTCGCCCGGGTTCTCGTCCGTCGGACTGACCGAAGGACTGGCAGAGGTGTCCGGCGACTCACTCGGCTCCACCGAAGCCGACGGGCTGCTACCCGTCCCGCCGCCGATAACCACCCGGATCGCCGTCGGCGTCTTCACCGGCTTGCATACCGCCCGAAACTGCTGCGGCGGGTCGCGAAGCTCCTCGGTGATGACTCGGAAGGCATCCACATACGCCTCCGTGTCGTCGCCGTTATACACCGTCAGAGTGTGCTGCCCGTACGACAGTCCACGCATGCTCCACAAGTTGTGGTTGCCCTTGTGCTCTACCAGCACCGGGGCGCCGTTGCGCTCTTTCGAGGAGTCGGCCGTTGCGGGGATACCCGCTTTGCCGTCTACGAAGAACCGGACCGGGCCTCCGTGAGTGGACTGCTCGGAGATGAAGTCGATCCCCGTTCCTGTGAACTTGTAGTCAACTCTCGCGTCCTTGACCTTGGTCCAGTGGACGTCTCTCAGATAGTCCCCGTAGTACGGCAACCGGTCGCTGGAGTCCTGCCAGTTCGCGTCGTAGGTGATCCCGGCCTCGTCATCATTAACGACTTCCTCCGAGGCTGGCGGCGTGAAGTCAATGTAGAGGTTACGCGGCTCGATCTCCCAGACGCCCGGCTCGGTCGTACCCACAGAGCCGGACACCAGTTCGGGCAACCCGAGAGCACCGCCGCTATCGAGTTCCCCTTCGTCCTTCGAGCCGATCGAGTTGAGCTCGCCCTCCCACATCTCGCCAAGGACGCCGACCACGCCAGTGGCCGTGACTCGAGCACCTGCCGGAAACAGCCCAGGCGACAGGAAGGTGTTCAGGCTGTCCTTGTAGGCGAGCCCCCATCTGACATCCAACGGCTCTCTGACCTTCAGTGCCGTCTGCAGAGCGAGCGTCACTTTCAGATTCACAGGCGTGGAGCCGGCGACTCCCCGGGTGCATCGATAGTCCATATCGATTTGCGCGGTCTCCGCCTGCGCCGTCATCGAGGGACCGACGACGAACGCCGTTCCGGCCAGGCCGAGGGCCAGAGCGGCCATGGTCCTAGGGAGACCAGCTTTCCACCGAATCACCGCATACTCCGATCACAGGACCGCCCTGGCGGGCCTATAGCAAACCGAAGGTAGATCTTAGAGGCAACCGAAGCGGGCCAAAGGGGTCGTTATGACGATGGTTTCGGAGTTGTGACCCTCCGTACAAGCTGATCCCGATCGACCAGGGAGGACCAGAATCGTATTCTGGTGCGGCCAACAGACCCTGGGACCGGAAGGCTTACCCGATGCGGCGAGACCTCTTCGACGAGGAGCACGACCTCTTCCGCGAGACCGTCCGTGAGTTCATGGCCCGTGAGGTCGTCCCCCACCACGCGCAGTGGGAGAAGGACGGCATCGTCCCCCGCGACGTGTGGAAGAAGGCGGGCGAGCTGGGCATGTTCGGCTTCTCCGTCCCGGAGGAGTACGGCGGTTCGGGCATCACCGACTTTCGCTACAACGCAGTGATCGTCGAGGAGATCATCCGCGTCGGCGCCACCGGCCTGGGATTCGGCCTGCACAACGACATCATGGCGCCGTACATGGTCGATCTGACCAACGACGAGCAGAAGCAGCGGTGGCTGCCCGGCTTCGCGTCCGGCGAGCTGATCACGGCGATCGGGATGACCGAGCCGGGGGCCGGCAGCGACCTGCAGGGCATCCGCACCACCGCCGTACGCGAGGGCGACCACTACGTGGTGAACGGTCAGAAGACCTTCATCACCAACGGCATCAACTCCGACCTCGTCGTGGTCGTGACCAAGACCGACCCCTCGGCGGGCGCGCGGGGCACCTCGCTCCTGGTGGTGGAGCGCGGCATGGAGGGCTTCACCCGCGGCCGCAACCTGGAGAAGGTCGGCATGCACGCACAGGACACCGCCGAGCTGTTCTTCGAGAACGTCCGGGTGCCGGTGACCAACCTCCTGGGCGGCGAGGAGGGCCAGGGCTTCTTCCAGCTCATGAACAACCTGCCGCAGGAGCGGCTGTCGATCGCGGTGGCGGCCGTGGCCGCGGCGGAGACGGTGCTGGAGCAGACGATCGAATACTGCCGCAACCGTACGGCCTTCGGCCGCAGCATCGGCAAGTTCCAGAACACCCGGTTCCTGCTGGCCGAGCTGTCCACCGAGGTGGAGATCGCCCGCCACTACGTGGACAAGTGCATCCGGGCGCTCAACGCCAAGGAGCTCACGGCCGTCGACGCCGCGAAGGCCAAGTGGTGGACGACCGAGCTGCAGAACAAGGTCATCGACCGGTGCGTCCAGCTCCACGGCGGCTACGGCTACATGCTGGAGTATCCGGTGGCGAAGGCCTGGCTGGACAGCCGCGTGCAGACGATCTACGGCGGCACCACCGAGATCATGAAGGAGATCATCGGCCGGTCCTTCGGCTTCTGAAAGGGCCCCGGATCAGCAAGGCCCCGGATCAGCCGTGCTGCTGTCCCCAGATGAGCAGCATGGCCACCACGAACACGACCATCACGCCTCCGTAGGCCACCGGGCTCAGCCGGAAGAACCTGCGCACCTTGTTCAGCAGCCACGCGAACAGGAACGCCAGGAAGACCAGAAGGATGAGTCCGGTGTCCACACTGATCAGTATGCGCGGGTTTCCCCGCCCCCGCGTGCCCGTCGGCACAAGCGGCATGAGCGGCACAAGCCGCCCGGGAAGGCTCAGCGGGAGTCCTCGCGAGCGCAGCCTTCGAGGATCACCCGCGCGACCAGTTCCGGGTCGTCGCTCATCGGCAGGTGACCGCAGCCGCGCAGCAGCAGCGCCCGCTGCCCCGCCCACCGTGCCGCCCGTACGGCCTGACGGCGCGGCAGCAGCCGGTCGCGGTCGCCCCAGGCGATCGTGACCGGCACCTGGGGCGGCGCGGGCGGCGCGACCCACGCCATCGACTCCAGCGTCTCCTCGAACCCCGCGCACTCGCGCATCGCCTCGGCCGCCGCGACCACGGCCTCGCGCGACAGCCGCTCCGGGTGGGCCACGAGCAGGCTCATGGCCAGCGCCCTGCCCTCGGCCGTGCCGGCCGCGAGCGCGGGCAGCTCGCCCGCCCGCGTCGCCAGCCGCAGCAGGCGCAGCACCGCCCGCGCGTACATGTGCTCGGACCGGGACCAGAACCCGATGGGAGACAGCGCGACGGCCGTGCGGACGTCGGCGGACGACGCCAGGTCGAGCGCGATGTAGCCGCCGAGCGAGTTGCCCGCGACGTGCGGCCGGCTCAGGCCGAGGCCGGTCCAGAACTCGCGCACCGCCCGCCCCAGCGTCTCCGCGTTGTACGGCGTGCCGTACGGCAGCGGCGGAGAGTCCCCGAAGCCGGGCAGGTCCACCGCGATGACGTCGTGCCGCTCGGCGAGCAGGTCGAGGACCGGCAGCCAGCCGTGCCGGTGATGGCCGATGCCGTGCAGGAGGACCAGCGGTGGGCCGCTGCCGCGGCGGTCGTGGGCGAGCTCCATGTGTCCGAGTGAAGCACCCGGAACGACCGGAAAGAAGCGTGCGGCGCGTCGCGTCCGTCGGCGTCAGTTAACGCATTGGTCTTCTGCACCTGCAATCATGTTTCGTCACAATAGTTGAAAATGGAATGAAACCGACAGATGACTATCACTAAGCCGGAGGAAATCACCGGCGCCGTCTCCGACCTGCCGGAGCCGGACGCGAAGGCCAGCGTCGTCGATCTGCTGGAGCGCGGCGGATCGGTCGTGGTGCCCGTCGGCGTCGCCCTCTACGCGCTGCTCTACCTCGGCATCCAGCAGGTCTACGGCATCTTCAACATCAGCCCCGAGCAGGCGGGCATCGACCAGGCCACCATGTTCGGCCGCCTGGTCGGGTCGCTGGTCCTGCTCGTCATCGCCGGCGCCCTGCTCATGGGCGTCGTCGTAGCCGTCGTGTGGCTGCTCGACAAGGTGACCCTCGGTTACCTGTTCCGCCTGATCCAGGCCATCAGGGAGCGCCCGTGGGCCGCCGCGATCGTCGGCGCGCTGTGGTGCGGGGCGACCTACTGGGGCTTCCTCGGCTACCTCGGGCTGGGCGAGGGCGTGTCCATGGCCGGCGTCGTGATCACCTCGGTGCTGATCGGCGCCCTGGCCTTCCTCGTGCCGTTCCGGCTGCTGCGGCGGCGTCCGTCCGGCCGCGCGGGCATGAAGATCGTGGTGGCGGCGTTCACCGGCATCGGGCTGGGCTTCGCGTTGATGGGGCAGATGGAGAGCGACGCGATCGCCGTCGCCGAGAAGGGGCAGCCCGCCAGCATGCTGCTGTCGATGGTGGGCTTCCAGGACCAGTGGGTGGTGCTGAACGACCGCGAGAGCGGCAAGGTGCTGCGCGACGGTGCGCAGGTGCTGCTGCTCGGCGAACGCGAGGGCACGTATGCGCTGTACGACTGCGCGCACCAGGAGACCTTCCGCATCTCCATGGAGGCGACCGTGCTGCGGCAGGTGACGCTCGAACCCGAGCGCCCGGACGGCTACAGCTGCCTCGACCAGAAGCACTGACCTGAAGCCAGAGGCACCGACCTGAAGCGCCCCCGCACCGGGGGGCGCTTCAGCGTCCTACGGTCTTCACCCGCTTACGGCCTTCACCATCTGACGGTCTTCGCCGTCTAACGGCCGCCGATGGGGATCTCGAACCAGACCGCCTTGCCCTCGCGGGTGGGACGGGAGCCCCAGCGGCGCGCGAGCTGGTCGACGAGATAGAGACCGCGGCCGCCCTCGTCGTTCTCCCCCGCGCTGCGGATGCGGGGCAGGCGCAGGTCCTGGTCGAAGACCTCGACCCAGACGGACTCCGCGCCCCGGCGCAGCCGCAGGGTGAACTCCTTGTCGCCGGCGATCTCCTCTTCGAAGCCCGGCACGTCCCACGACTCGTCGAACGGCAGCGGCGGCCCGTCGAGCACCAGCTCGCGGCGCGGCACGCTGGCGCTGGCGGCGTGCAGCACCACGTTGGTCACGACCTCGGAGACGAGCAGGCAGGCCAGCTCCGCGCGTTCCTCGGGCACCTGCCATCCGGCGAACGCCTCGGACGCCATCCGCCGGGCCTCGCTCACCATGATCGGCTGGGCCGGGAACGTGCGCTCCTGGGACTGCAGCTCGGTGCCCGCGGAGCGGACGACGAGGATCGCCATGTCGTCGTCGATCTCGCCGGGGACGGCCACCGTGGCCAGGTCGGCGATGCGCTCGACGGACTCCCCCGACGCCTTGGCGAGCTTCTCCCGCAGGATGTCGAGCGCCTCGTCGTCGACGGGGACTCCCGTGGCGGAGTCGCGCGGCGGCCTGCGGTCGACCAGGCCGTCGGTGTAGAGGAGCAGGGTCGCGCCGGGCGGCAGCACCCGCGTCTCCTCCTTGTAGACCAGGTCGGCGTGCATGCCCTTGGCCCGCACCCCGAGCGGCTGGCCGACCTCGGTGATGTCCAGGTCTCTGACCTCGCCGTCCACGATCAGCAGTGGCGGCGCGTGCCCGGCGTTGGCGAACGACAACTGCCTCGACCACGCGTCGTAGACCATGTATTGGCACGTGACGATCGGCGGGTTGGTGATGTCGGCGCCGAAGTCGTCGCGCTCCGGCGCGGCGACGATCCTGGTCCACTCGTCGAGGCGGGCGAGGATGTCGGCGGGCGGTTTGTCGTCCTGGGCGAAGGCCCGCAGCGCGGCCCTGAGCTGGCCCATGACCGCCGCCGCCTTGGCTCCTCTGCCCTCGACGTCGCCGATCACGATGCCGACGCGGCCGGCCGACAGCGGGATCACGTCATACCAGTCGCCGCCCACCTGGGTCTGGATGCCCTGGCCGTGCGAGGCGAGCGGGGCGGCCGGGTAGTAACGTACGGCGATCTCCAGGCCGTCGAGCGACGGCAGCGGCTGACGCGGGAGCAGGTGCTTCTGGAACGACTCGGCGGTGTGCCGCTCCTCCTCGAACAGCAGCGCGTTGTCGACGGCGAGCGCGACGCGGGTGGCGATGGCGCCGACGAAGTCGCGGTCGAAGGTGTCGTAGTGGGGCGACCGCCGACTGGTGAGGTTCGACAGGCCGAGGTACATGAGGCCGAGCGTCTCTCCGCGCACGCACAGCGGGGCGACGATGGCCGAGGTCATCCCGATCTCGCCGCACAGCCGGGCCGCGCCCTCGCTCGGCGCCGGATAGCTGACCTGGGAGAAGTCTTCGACGAGGATCGTCTCCTGGCGGCGCAGCGCGCTCTCGGCGTAGTGCCCGAGGGGGTATCTGATCTCCGCGCCCACCGGCCGCCAGGTGTCCGGCGGCGGCGTCCAGCCGTTCACGTGCGTGGAGACCTTGCGCACCAGGCGGTCGCCCTCGTTCAGCTCGATGAAGCAGTGGTCGGCGAACTGCGGGACGAGCATGTCCGCGACCCGGTTGAGCGTCTCCTCGACGTACAGGGAGCCGGCGAGCCGCTCGCCGATCCGTTCGAGCAGGCCGAAGCGGTCCTTCTCACGCTCGTTGCTGCGCATCGCCTCGCGCGCGGTGATCACGATGCCGCTCACGGAGCCGGAGGGGTGGCGCAGCGGCACGGCCTGCGCCCGCACGTAGATCGTCGAGCCGTCGCCGCGGGTCACGTCGAACGTGCCCTCCCACACGTTGCCGCGCAGCACGTGCTTGGCCAGTTCGGCCGCGAGCGGATGGTCCTTCTCCGAGATTCCGAGGGTGTGCAGCGACTCCTTGGCCGGAGACGCGCCCACGCGGCCGAACAGCTGCTCGGCGAAGGGGTTCCAGTACAGGACATTGCTGAACCGGTCGGTCACGACCACCGCCATCTCCGCGTGGTCGAGCACGGAACCGGCGGAAAGGTGGTCGTCGGCGTCCTGTGACAGATCTCCCCATCGCCTCATGCCACGACCGTCCCTTGTCGAGGTGGGTTCGCTATGCCGGGCACGGGCGCTCCTGCGATGGCTGGGTCGCGAGAAATGAAAGGACTCCCTAGGGGATTCAACCAGGCACAACTCATTCCGTCATCGTCTGGTGACAAAAACGTGAGAGGCGACGTCCCTCGGAAGATCCGCGGTCGTGGTTCCCACCTCACCATCACCAGTCACCGTTACACCGTTGTCACTCGCCGCGAGCGTGACCTCGCGTCCCGGTTGTATCCCAACTTGCTTGAGTTTAAGCATCACAGCCGGGTCGCTTTGCACTTGTTCGCTGATTCGGCGCACTACAACGGGCACAGGGGCCTGTCCCGCGAGGGTCACCATGGGAGACACCATCTCATCCCCGGTCGAACCGGACTGGGGCACCCCCAGCTCGTCGAGACCCGGGATCGGGTTGCCGTGCGGGCACACCCGGGGGTTCTTGAGAAGGTTCACGAGCCGGGTCTCCACCGACTCGGACATCACGTGCTCCCAGCGGCACGCCTCGATGTGGACCTCTTCCCAGGGCATGCCGATCACCTGCGTCAGCAGGCACTCGGCGAGGCGGTGCTTGCGCATGACGCGGATCGCGAGCGTGCGGCCCAGCGCGGTCATGCTGAGGTGCCTGTCCCCCTCGACCTTGACCAGGCCGTCGCGCTCCATACGCGCCACCGTCTGGCTGACGGTCGGGCCGCTCTGCTGCAGCCGCTCGGCGATCCGGGCGCGAAGCGGGACGATGCCCTCCTCTTCGAGTTCGAAAATCGTCCGGAGGTACATCTCCGTCGTGTCGATCAGGCCGTGTGCGGTCAAGGCTCCTCCAGTCCTTGTAAATCGATGCTACGACCTCCCCCGTGTTCGCAGCCGACCCTATTGGGGAAGCGACCCAGGATGGGAAACATGGGGGCTCAGCGATTCCTTCCGGCGGAGATCAGCCTGCCCGCGCTCAGGGAGGCCGCGCGGCGCTGCAAGGGCTGCGACCTCTACCGCGCCGCAACGCAGACGGTCTTCGGCGACGGCGCCCCCGACGCGCGGTTCATGCTGGTGGGCGAGCAACCCGGCGACGAGGAGGACCGCGAGGGTGCGCCGTTCGTCGGGCCCGCGGGGCGCGTGCTCGACAGGGCGCTCGAAGAGGCCGGCATCGAGCGCGAGGCGGTGTACGTGACCAACGCGGTCAAGCACTTCAAATACGAGCCACGCGGCAAACGCAGAATCCACCGGAAACCCACCGTGGGAGAGATCAACGCCTGCCGGCCGTGGCTGGAGGCCGAGATGCGGCTGGTGGACCCCGAGGTGACTTTGGTGCTCGGGGCCACGGCCGCCCGGGCGCTGCTGGGCCCGGACTTCCGGGTGACCAGGCACCGGGGAGAGCCGGTCCCCCGGCGCGAGGGGGCCTACTACGTGGCGACGATCCACCCCTCGGCGGTCCTGCGGGCGCCCGACCGGGACGAGGCCTACTCCGGCTTCCTCGCCGATCTCACGGTCGCGGCCGGGCTGCCCTGAAAACTTCAGGGGGCCAGGCGCTCCAGGGTCCAGGCCGCGCCGGTCCGCCGGTAGCGGAGCCGGTCGTGCATGCGGTCGGTCTGGCCCTGCCAGAACTCGACCTCCGCGGGCACCACCCGGAAACCGCCCCAGAAGTCCGGCAGCGGCGGGTCCTGCGGCCAGCGCTCGGCCAGCTCGCGGAACCTGGCGTCGAGCTGCTCCCTCGACTCCACGACCGCCGACTGACGGGAGGCCCACGCGCCGATGCGGGAGCCGTACGGACGAGAGTGGAAGTAGGCGGCGCTGTCCTCGCGCGGGAGCCGTACGACGGAGCCCTCCACGCGGACCTGCCGCCTGATGGGATGCCAGGGGAACAGCAGGCAGGCCCGCGGGTTCTCACCGAGATCGCGGCCCTTGCGGGACTCGTAATTGGTGAAGAAGACGAACCCGCGCTCGTCGAAGCCCTTGAGGAGGACGGTGCGAGCCGAGGGGCGGCCACCGGCGGAGCTGGTGGCGACGACCATCGCGTTCGGCTCCGGCAGGCCCGCGGCGACCGCGTCCGCGAACCACAGCGCGAACTGCGTCACCGGGTCGGCCGCCATGCCGGATTCGAGCAGGGGCTCACCCTCGTAGCTGTGCCGGAGCCCGGGGAGGTGCGAAGCGCTGTCCACGGAAAGGTATTCTCGCGTGCTCGGTACACGTCTCGCTCGGTGGCCCCTGCCTGGGGGAACCCCGTTGGGTAGGGCCGGGGGCGCGACAGTCGGGCGCTGCGGGTTAAATTGACCCGCCGGTATCTCGACATCAAGGCTCTGGACTTCACAAGAGAGGGAGGCGGCCGAGAATGTCCGACTTCAAACCCGGGCTCGAAGGCGTGGTGGCGTTCGAGACCGAGATCGCGGAACCGGACAAAGAAGGGGGCGCCCTGCGTTATCGGGGCGTCGACATCGAAGAGCTCGTGGGCAATGTCTCCTATGGACACGTCTGGGGCCTGCTCGTCGACAACACGTTCCAGCCGGGTCTGCCCCCGGCGGAGCCGTACCCACTTCCCGTCCATTCCGGCGACATCCGAGTAGACGTACAGAGCGCGCTGGCCATGCTGGCGCCGTCGTACGGTTTCCGTCCGCTGCTCGACATCGACGACGACCAGGCCCGCGACGATCTCGCACGCGCCTCGGTCACCGCTCTGTCGTTCGTCGCGCAGTCGGCTCGTGGCCTGGGCCAGCCCATGGTCCCCCAGAAGCGCGTGGACGAGGCCGAGAGCATCGTCGAGCGCTTCATGGTCCGCTGGCGCGGTGAGCCCGACCCCAAGCACGTGAAGGCCATCGACGCCTACTGGACGTCCGCCGCGGAGCACGGCATGAACGCGTCCACGTTCACGGCCCGCGTCATCGCCTCCACCGGGGCCGACGTGGCGGCCGCCCTGTCGGGCGCGGTGGGCGCGATGTCCGGCCCGCTGCACGGCGGCGCGCCGGCGCGCGTGCTGCACATGATCGAGGGCGTCGAGAAGATGGGTGACGCCCGCAAGTACGTCCAGAGCGAGCTGGACAAGGGCCAGCGGCTCATGGGCTTCGGCCACCGGGTCTACCGGGCCGAGGACCCCCGTGCCCGCGTGCTGCGGCGTACGGCCAAGGAGCTGGGCGCGCCCCGCTACGAGGTCGCGGCCGCGCTCGAGACCGCCGCGCTCGAGGAACTGCACGCCCGCAAGCCCGACCGGGTCCTCGCGACCAACGTGGAGTATTGGGCCGCGGTGGTCCTCGACTTCGCCGAGGTGCCGTCGAACATGTTCACCTCCATGTTCACCTGCGCCCGGACCGCCGGCTGGGCCGCCCACATCCTGGAGCAGAAGCGCACGGGCAGGCTGGTCCGCCCCAGCGCCAACTACGTGGGCCCGAAGCAGCGCTCCATCAACGAGGTGCCCGGCGCCGCCGAGGTCATCGGCAAGGTCTGAGGCCCCGGGCGCGGGTCGCGGCCCTGCGGCGTGCCACAAGCTCCGAGAGACCGCAGGGCCCGCCCGCGCACCCGTCGGCACACGTGACGGCCCGTTCCCTTCCGGGGAGCGGGCCGTTTCCGCGTACGGCTCGCTCACGCGCACGGCTCACTCACGCGCACGGCTCGCTCACGCGCACGGCTCACTCACGCGCACGGCTGGCTCACGGGTCCTGCCGCTGAGTGGTCCTGACCCTGACCAGGCCCCGAGGCGTCAGCGGCCGGAGTCCGCGGGCCCGGCTGCGGGCCCGGCTGCGGGCCCGGCTGCGGGCCCGGCTGTGGGCGGGGCCGTGGACAAGGCCGAGGCCGAGGGAGCCGCCGGGGCGTTCGGCACCGGGCGCTCCGCGTCGAGGTTCTGGCAGATGCCTCTGGTGTCCGGGGGCTCGGTGGTCGCGAGGAGCCCGCAGCGGACCGCGACCTCGGACTTCCCCGAATCGGTCACCTTCAGAATCGCGATGGCCTTGTTCTCGGGCTGGTGGACGGTGGCGCCGAAGGAGATGACCCCGCTGGAGCCGTTCCACCTGTCGCGCGGGGAGATGAGGGAGATCTGGTAGAGCACGTCTCCCCTGCTGGGCAGCCCGCCCCGATAGGCCGCGTTGACGCGCTCGTAGAACAGCTTGACGGCGTCGTAGCTGAGGATGAGGTTGTCGTCGGACTCCTTGGCGTGCCGGCCGCCCAGGAGGCCCTGGAGGAAGCCCGTGGGCGCCGCCGCGCCGTCCCGCCACAGTTCGCGGCTCGCCAGCGCCGCGTAGTAGACCCGGACACGCCGGTAGTTCCCGATCTCGGCGCCGCTGTTGGCCACCGCCTTGATGACGTCGTCGCCCGCGAGGACCTTGATCTGCTCCTTGCCGCAGTCCTTGCCCTCGACGTAGCGCAGGAAGTCGAGGAAGTCGGCCGCGCGCCCCGCGTAGAGGAGCAGGTCGGGCCGGTGGGCGCAGGCCCGGCTCACCGCCATGTCCATGCCGGTCCCCCGGTCCTTGTAGGGGACGCTCTCGGTGATCTTGATCCGCTCCGCCCTGGCCTCGCTCACGTAGTCGTCGGCGAGGTTGTTCGTGTAGTTGTCGTTGTCCGTCTGGTCCTTGACGACCACCGCGGTCGGCTCGGGCACGGCGCGGAAGAGCTGCTCACGGGCGAACCGGACGGCCAGCCGCGCCTGCCGCAGGTTCGACGGCCCCAGGCGGAACACGTACGGCGAGGGGTAGTCGGACCCGGCGGAACCGTCCGGGACGTACCCGAGCCGGTCGGCCGTCGCGGTGGTGACCAGCATCGGGATCTTCGCCGTGTGCAGCGTCCTGATGGCGTCCCCGACGCCGCTGACGCTGCGCTGGAAGCCGATCACCCCGAGCATGCGCGGGTCCTCGGCCGCCATCTCGCTGACCAGCTCGGCCGTACGCCGTCCCTGGGCGAAGTTGGTCCCGGCGTTGGCCACCAGCACCTGGAGGCGGGGCGCGCTCGAGACGCCCCGCTGGTATTCCTCCACGGCCGCCAGCTCCGCCCGGGCCCCGACGAACGCGCTGTCGTTCTCGTTCTCCGCGACGGAGTATTCGCCGAACAGCACCACGCTCACGTACGTCCCGGCCTTCCTGGCCAGTGCGTTGTTGCCGTCGATCCTGGCGACGAGATCCTTTATGTCCTTCGAGGGGAAGATGTCCTCCGGGGCCGGGCCGTCGGCGTTCACGACGCCGACGCACTCCGTGCCGATGCGCTCGACCCACGACAGGCCGCCGCAGTGCGCGTTCCGGTCCTGCTGGATGCGTCCCAGCAGGACGACCGGCCCGATCAGCAGCAGCGCCATCACGCACCAGTAGCCGATCGCCCGCATCCGGGGGGCCAGCAGGTGCGGCCGATAGTCGTCGTCCAGCGGCATCGTGGGCGCGCTGACCATCAGCCGCAGCGGCGGCACCCTCCGCCGCGCCGCCGTCCGCCACGCCGACACGAGCGCGGGCAGGTCCGCCAGCCGGCCGGCGGTGACCGGGCGGCGGCCCGGCGCGAACGACTCGGGCACCGCGGCCAGCACGAGGAGCGGCGGCAGCAGGCCGGTCTCCTCTACCGTCTCCTCCAGGGTGCGCAGGAACCGCTCGTTGACGTCGCCGGGCCAGCGCGCGTCGAGGACGAGCATCGCGTAGAGGCCGCGCCCCCAGCTCGGCCACGGGATCAGCCACTTTCCGTAGGCCTGGCGCAGGTCCTGGCACAGCGCGTGGACGAGCAGCCGCTCGATCTCCGCCTCGCTCGCGTTGGCGATGCGCAGCGCGTACTTCGGCAGGCGTTCGAAGGGCTTCCTGGCGAGGTAGGGCTGCTTCCTGAACCAGCCGTTGAAGAAGGACCCCCGGATCGAGAGCATGGCCTGGATCAACGTGCCGACGACGGCGACGAGCACGCCCAGCGCCCACGGGACCACGCCGACCAGGTCGGAGGCGCCGCCCAGCGACCAGACGGCGAGCGTGCCCACCGGCACCCAGGTGGTGGCCGCGCGGCCGATGAAGTCCGCCGCGGTCCTGCGCCCTCTGTCGCCGCCGTACCTGCCCCTGCGCCAGTCCTTGAGCCGCTCCTTGAACTCGTCCTGGCCCGTACGCGACCGGGGATCGGGCGGCCAGGTCCGGGCGGGCACGTCGATCTGCTCCCCGGGAGGCGGCTCCTCGCGCTGACGCCGCGCCCACAGCACGAACTGGACGAGCGGGAACCGCGGCGGGGGCAGGAACGAGCCGCCGACCGGCTTGCCGAGCTGGCCGTGCTCGCCCGCCAGCGCCTCGACCAGCTCGCGCAGCGTGTCGTACTCCCCCGCCCGCACCGTGGCCTGCGGTAGGAAGTCCTCGAAGGGCTCGGCGAGACGCCGGGCCGTGTCGAACGCGCCGCCGTCGCGGCCGACGACGAGGACCAGAGGCAGTGGACGGTCGGCCCGCCAGATGAACGGCCTGCGAACCAGTGCCTCGATGACGGCGTGCGGGTCGGCCACGCGAAAGTCTCCCGGGAGGCGGAGTGCCGGTCTTCAGGTGGTGTGTGATCTTAAAACCCGACCATGATGTCTCAGAATCCGGACCATGGTCTAGAGCATCCGCAGGTCTCACTAGGCTTGAACCGTGGCTGACATCGTGATTCCCGCTGACATCAAGCCCGCCGACGGCCGCTTCGGCTGCGGGCCCTCGAAGGTACGCCCCGAGCAGCTCGCCGCTCTGGCCGACGCCGGGGCGAAGGTGATGGGCACCTCCCACCGGCAGAAGCCGGTGAAGAACCTCGTCGCCCGCGTCCGCGCCGGGCTCACCGACCTGTTCTCCCTCCCGGAGGGGTACGAGGTCGTGCTGGGCAACGGCGGCACCACGGCGTTCTGGGACATCGCGTCCTTCGGGCTGATCCGGGAGAAGTCGCAGCACCTGCACTTCGGGGAGTTCTCCTCGAAGTTCGCCACGGTCGCGAAGAAGGCTCCCTGGCTCGCCGACCCCTCGGTCATCAAGGCGGAGCCGGGCAGCCACCCGCTGCCGGTCGCCGAGGAGGGCGTGGACGTCTACGCGCTCACCCACAACGAGACCTCGACCGGCGTCGCGATGCCCATCAAGCGGGTCATCGATGACGAGTCGCTCGTCCTCGTCGACGCCACCAGCGGCGCCGGCGGCCTGCCGGTCTCCGCCGAGGAGTTCGACGTCTACTACTTCGCCCCGCAGAAGAGCTTCGCCTCCGACGGCGGCCTGTGGATCGCGCTGTTCTCGCCGAAGGCGCTGGCCCGGGTGACGGAGATCGCCGAGAGCGGCCGGTTCGTCCCCGAGTTCTTCAGCCTCCCGACCGCGATCGACAACTCGGTCAAGGACCAGACGTACAACACCCCGGCGGTCGCCACGCTGTTCCTGCTGGCCGAGCAGCTCGACTGGATGAACGCCCAGGGCGGCCTCGCCTGGACCACCGCCCGGTCGGCCGACTCCGCCTCGCGCCTGTACACCTGGGCCGAGAAGACGTCGTACACCACGCCGTTCGTGGCCGACCCGGCGCAGCGCTCCAACGTCGTCGGCACCATCGACTTCGACGACGCGGTGGACGCCGCGGCGGTCGCGAAGGTGCTGCGGGCCAACGGCATCGTGGACACCGAGCCCTACCGCAAGCTCGGCCGCAACCAGCTGCGGATCGCGATGTTCCCGGCGATCGACCCTGCCGACATCGAGGCGCTGACCACCTGCGTCGACTACGTGGTCGAGCGGCTCTAACGGTTCTCGCGGCGGCCGCCTCTCCGGCGGCCGCCGATCCCGCCGGCGGTCTCCGGACCGTCGGCTTTTTCGTTTCTCCGGCCGGTGGTTTCTCCGGCCTTGTAACGGTGTGCGGCGCTCCGTCCACGCAGGGATGTGTTTTCTCACACGACCGAGGGGAGCGCCGGTGCGCCGTAGACAGACGGGTCCGGCGGGCTTCGCCCGTGATCCCGACGCGTTCGAGGCCTTCTACCGGCGGCATGTCCAGCGCTTTCCCGGGGTCATGGAACTGATCGGAGGAACGAAGTGAACGCCACTTTCGAGGACAGACTGCTCGCGCAGCTCAAGGCGGAGATCGTGGCCCGTGAGGCGCGGACGCGCGTGCCGGCCGTACGCCGGATCGCCCGGCCCCGATACCTGGCCGGCGCCGTGGTCGCCGCCGCCGCGGTGGCCGCCGCCGTACCGCTGGTGGTCGGCGGGCAGACCCCGGCGTACGCGCTGACGAAGAACCCGGACGGCTCGATCAACCTCAAGATCAACGAGTTCCGGGACCCGGACCAGGTCGAGCGGGACCTGGCGAAGATGGGTGTGCACGCCGACATCACCTATCTGCCACTGGGCAAGAGGTGCGCCGACGGGCGCGCTCCCTTCGTGAAGGGCGACCGGACCTCCTTCGCCAAGAAGGACCTGGAGAGCAGGGACCCGGCCGTCCAGGCGCGCATCCGGAGGCAACTGGAGAACACGCCGTCGAGCAAGGCGATCCGGCCGGAGAACGGCATCACCATCCACCCCGAGTTCATCGAGCCGGGGCAGACCGTCATGATCGAGGTCAACGAGAATCCGGTGGAGCCGGACGCCGGCCACCCGGGAGTCGCCTGGCAGTTCTCGGGGCGGCTGACGGAAGGGCCCGTGCAGCCCTGCCGGGTCGTCGACGACCCCACCGCGTTCGAGATCGGGAACGCCACGCCGTCTCCCGGCTCGTGAGCCGTTCGCGGGTCAGATCGTCACGGGCCTGCGGCGGCGCAGCAGCCAGGCGGCCAGCACGCCGCCGATGAGGCCGAACAGGTGGCCCTGCCAGGAGACGCCCGGCTGGGTGGGCAGGGCTCCCCACAGGATCGAGTAGTAGAGCACGGCGACCACGACGCCGAGCACGATGTCGAGGGTCCGGCGGTCGAAGAGGCCCCGGGCCACGACATAACCGAAATATCCGAAGACGAGGCCGCTCGCGCCGATCGTCAGGGTGTCCGGCGGGCTGGTGAACCACACGCCCAGCCCGCTGACCAGGATGACGACCAGGCTCGCCGCGAGGAACCTGCCGATCCCCCGGATGGCGGCCACGAACCCCAGGATCAGCAGCGGCACCGAGTTCGCCATCAGATGGCCGAACCCGGCATGCAGGAACGGCGCGAACAGGATCCCGGGCAGGCCGTCCGTTTCATGGGCGACGATGCCATACCTGTCGAGCCGTCCGTCCTCCACGTAGTCGACGATCTCGATCGCCCACATCACCGAGACGAGCACGATCATCAGGATCGCGCTGCCGAGGGCGCCGGTGAGCAGCGCCGACGTTCGCTCCCGCATCGACCGGCCCGGCCGGGGGAGCCCGGGCCCGGAATCACTCATGCTTTCACCGTACGCAGTCCCGCTCACAAACGAGCGGACTGCCCTGATCCGGCGGGATCATGCCATGGGGTTGCCAGGAGGGCCGGGCGGGAGTATCAAGAACCACCTGGCGTTCCTGTGCATGGACCCGACCGATCCGCAGCACTGGTCGTCCACGAGGCGCAGCGAGGGGCGATCCTGGCCCTGCCCGGCGAGGCGGCGGCCGCGTGCCCGCTCGAAGGAGATCGCATGAACGACACCCAGCCGCTCGCCGGGAAGGTCGCCCTGGTCGCCGGAGGCACGCGGGGCGGCGGACGCGGCATCGCCGTCGAGCTCGGGGCCGCGGGCGCCACGGTCTACGTCACCGGCCGCAGCAGCACGGCCGGCCGCTCCGACCTGGACCGCCCGGAGACCATCGAGGAGACCGCGGCGCGGGTCACCGCCGCCGGCGGCACCGGCATCGCGGTGCGCACCGACCACAGCGACCCCGAGCAGGTGCGCGCCCTGGTCGACCGGATCGCCGCCGAGCGGGACGGGCGGCTCGACGTCCTGGTCAACTCGGTGTGGGGCGGCGACGCGCTGATGGACTGGGAGCATCCCCTGTGGGAGCAGGACATCGACACCGGCCTGCGCGTGCTGCGCCGGGCGGTGGAGACGCACATCATCACGAGCCGGTTCGCGCTTCCGCTGATGGTGGCCCGCCGGAGCGGCCTGGTCGTGGAGGTCACCGACGGCAACACCGCCCGCTATCGCGGCGTGTTCTTCTACGACATCGCCAAGTCCACCGTGATCCGCCTCGCCGTCGCCCAGGCCGCGGAGCTGAAGCCGTACGGCGTGGCGGCGGTCGCCATCACGCCGGGTTATCTGCGGTCGGAGGCGATGCTCGACCACTTCGGCGTGACCGAGGCCACCTGGCGGGACGCGATCGCGCAGGATCCTCACTTCGCCCATTCCGAGACCCCCGCCTACCTGGGACGGGCCGTCGCCGCCCTGGCCGCCGACCCCGGCGTCATGGCCAAGACCGGACGCGCGCTGGCCGCCTGGGGGCTCTACAAGGAGTACGGCTTCACCGACGTGGACGGCACCCAGCCGGACTTCGCCGCCCACTGGGCGGACGCGCTGGAGGAGGAGCACGGCCCGCTCGGCGACCCGCTCTGACCCGGCTTCGCGTTCGCCCGGCGTCCGGCCCCTGCGAGCAGCGGGAGGCGGGCAAAGTGAAGCGGCGGGGAGCGGGAAGGGGCGGGAAGCGGGAAGGCCGCGAGGCGACGTCTGCGACGGGCCCGGACATGGCTCGGGGCGCCCCTGGACGGAGCGCCCCGAACGGTTCCCGCGGGTCCCTGCGAAGGTGCGGTCTACTCGCCCTTCCAGATGGGGGCGCGCTTCTCGGCGAACGCCGCCGCGCCCTCCATCGCGTCCTTCGAGGCGAAGATCGGGCCCACGATCTCGCTCTGCCTGCGGAACATCTCGTCGAGCGGCCAGTCGGCCGACTCGACGATGACCCGCTTGGTCGCGGCGAGCGCCAGCGGCGCGTTCTTGGCGATCGTGCGGGCCAGTTCGAGCGCGCCGTTGAGCGCCTCGCCCGGGTAGGTGATCCGGTTGACCAGCCCCAGCTCGTACAGCCGGGCCGCCGGATAGTGATCGCCGGTCAGGGCGATCTCCATGGCGGCGTGGTACGGGATCCGGCGCGGCAGCCGCATGATCCCGCCCGCGCCGGCGACCAGGCCGCGCTTGGGCTCGGGAAGGCCGAACTTGGCCTCCTCGGACGCCACGATGATGTCGCACGACAGCGCCAGCTCGAAGCCGCCCGCCAGCGCGTATCCCTCGACCGCGGCGAGGACGGGCTTCTTGGGCGGCGCCTCGGTGATGCCGCCGAAGCCCCGGCCCTCGACCACCGGCATGTCGCCGGTGAGGAAGCCCTTCAGGTCCATCCCCGCGCAGAACGTGCCACCGGCCCCGGTGAGGACGATCGCGGACACGTCGGGGCTGCCGTCCAGCTCGTCCATGGCGGCCGCGATCCCGCGCGCCACCGCGCCGTTCACGGCGTTCCTGGCCTTGGGCCGGTTGATGGTGACGACGGCCACGCCGCCGTCGACGATCTCTACGAGTACCGCGTCCGGCTCGGCGGCCGGCCCGGAGTTGACCTCGGACACCTGACCTCACTCGCCTTACTTGGGCTGGAAGCGGATGCCGCCGTCGAAACGGATGACCTCGCCGTTCATGTAGTCGTTCTCGATCAGCACGCGCACCAGGTGGCCGAACTCGGAGGCCTTGCCGAGCCGCTTGGGGAACGCGACCGGCGCGATGAGCTTGGCCTTGAACTCCTCGGCGTTCTTGTCGCCGATCTTCCCGTAGATCGGGGTGTCGATGATGCCCGGGGCGATGGTCAGCACGCGCACGCCGATGGCCGCGAGGTCGCGGGCCGCGGGGAGGGTCATGCCGATGATGCCGCCCTTGGACGCGGAGTACGCCACCTGGCCCGTCTGGCCCTCGATGCCGGCCACCGACGCGGTGTTGATGACGACGCCGCGGGCGCCGTCCTCGTCCACCGGCTCGGTCTTGGCCATGGCCGCCGCGCCGATGCGCATGAGGTTGAAGGTGCCGATCAGGTTGACGTCGATCACCTTGCGGTAGGACGCCAGGTTGTGCGGCGAGCCGTCCCGGTTGACCGTGCGCTCGGCCCAGCCGATGCCGGCGCTGCTGATCACGGCGCGCAACGGCTTGCCGGTGGCGACCGCCGCCTCCACCGCGGCCTGCACCGACGCCTCGTCGGCCACGTCGGTGTGGGCGAACACGCCGCCGATCTCGTCGGCCAGCGCCTTGCCGCGCTCCGCGTTCAGGTCGGCCACGACCACGGTCGCGCCGACGCGGGCCAGCTCGCGGGCCGTGGCCTCGCCGAGGCCGCTGGCACCGCCCGAGATGATTGCTGCTGCTCCGTTCAGATCCATAGCCGGACCTTAACGCGCGAACCGAATGAAGTTCTACTCGGGGTGCTGCAAAATCGCGGTATCGACGTCGGGGTAGACCTTGATCCGCCGATCCAGGCCGGTCGTACGCAGGATGCGGGCCACCGGAGGCTGCGGCGAGGCGAGGCATACGGCGCCGCCCTCGCTCGTGGCGAGCCGCCAGGCCTCGATGAGCACGCTGAGCCCGCTTGAGTCCATGAACGACAGCTCGGCGAGGTCCAGCACGAGTGTCGGGCCGTCGTCGCGTATGGCGTCCCGTATCTCGTCACGCAGGAACGGAGCCGTGAACAAGTCGAGCTCCCCCTCCACGGCCACCACCACGACGGCGTTGGAAAGCGATTGGCGGGCGAGCCGCAGCTTCATCGTCGGGACCTCCTCAGCTCCGGCCCACTTTACTTATCCATCACCCCGGCTGAGCAGGGACGGCGAAGCCGTAGGGAAGTTCGAGCCGGTGCGCGGCCAGCAACCGCGCGTCGGCGAGCAGCTCGCGCGTCGGCCCGTCGGCCGCGATCACCCCCTCGGACATCACCAGCGAGCGCTCGCACAGCTCCAGCGCGTACGGCAGGTCGTGGGTGACCATCAGCACGGTCACGTCCAGGCTCTTGAGGATCTCGGCCAGCTCGCGGCGGGAGGCCGGGTCGAGGTTCGACGACGGCTCGTCGAGCACGAGGATCTCCGGCTCCATCGCCAGCACCGTGGCCACCGCCACCCGACGGCGCTGGCCGAAGGACAGGTGGTGCGGCGGCCGGTCGATCGCGTCCAGCATGCCGACCCGCTCCAGCGCGTCGCGCACCCGGCGGTCGAGCTCCGCGCCGCGCAGCCCGAGGTTGGCCGGGCCGAACGCGACGTCCTCCCGCACCGTCGGCATGAAGAGCTGGTCGTCCGGATCCTGGAACACCAGCCCGACCCGGCGGCGGATCTCCCGCAGGGTGTCCGCGCGTACGGGGAGCCCGGCCACCTCCACCGTCCCGTGGCCTGCCGTGAGGATGCCGTTGAGGTGCATGACGAGCGTGGTCTTGCCCGCGCCGTTCGGGCCGAGCAGGGCGACCCGCTCCCCCCGCTCGATCGTCAGGTCCACGCCGTACAACGCCTGTGTCCCGTCGGGGTAGGCGTACGCGAGCCTGCTCACCGTGAGCGAGGGGCTGCCGGAGGTCATGTCGTGCTCCACGCCAGTAGGGCCGTCACCGCGGCGAGGCAAGGCAGCATGCCCGCCATCGCCCAGTCTCGCCCAGTTGCTGATATATCCCTAATCGTCGGCATCTCGCCCATGTAGCCGCGGCTCAGCATGGCGAGATGGACCCGCTCCCCCCGCTCGTACGCGCGGATGAACAGGGCGCCCGCCGACTTCGCCAGCACGGGGGCCTGCCGGAGGTCCCGGGCGACGAATCCCCGCGACTCCCTGGCGATCCGCATGCGCCGCATCTGGTCGAGGATCACGTCCAGGTAGCGCAGCATGAACGTCGCGATCTGCACGAGCAGCCGGGGCAGCCGCAGCCGCTCGGCGCCGAGCAGCATCATGCGGGGCTCGGTCGTGGCCGCCAGCAGGATCGAGGCGACCACGCCCAAGGTGGCCTTGGCCAGGATGTTCCAGGCCGCCCACAGGCCGGGGGCGCTCAGCGACAGGCCGAGCACCTGCACCCGCTCGCCGGTGCCGATCAGGGGGATCGCCAGCGCGAACAACACGAACGGCACCTCGATCGCCATGCGCCGGACGATCACGCCGGCCGGCACCCGGGCGGCGACCGCGACGGCGGCCAGCAGCAGCGCGTCGACGGCGAACGCCCAGAAGCGCTCGCGCGGCGTGGCGACCACGAACACCGCGAACGCGACGACCGCCGCCAGCTTGCACTGGGGCGGCAGCCGGTGGACGGGCGTGTCGGCGGGCCGGTAGATCGGGTGATGGTGTCCGGCACTCACTTCGCACTCACCGTGTCATCATCGCCGTCATCATCGCCGCCCCGTCCCGCCCGGCACGCGGGCAGGCCGCTCACGGCCTCGGCGGCGCGGTGGCCGTCGTGGCCGTCGTGGCCGTCGAGCTCGCGCGGCTCACCGGGCGCTCGCGGGCGTCATGGCGTCGGTTCCGCGCCTGCGCCGGCGGACGACGTAGAAGACGCCGCCTCCGGCCGCGACCGTCAGCGCGACGCCCGCCACCCCGGCCAGGCCGTTGGACAGCCGCTGGTTCTCCACGCCCTTGACGCTGTATCCGGCCAGCGGGCCGTTCTCCGCCGCGTGCGGCTTCTCCTGCGCGCTCAGGCCCTTGTCGGCCGCCACCTTCTCCAGCCCGTCGGGGGCGCTGGAGGCGTAGAACGAGACGACACCGGCCAGCAGCACGGCCACGAGCGCGCCGCCCACGAGCACCGGGCGCAGGCCCATCCGGGCCGGAGGAGCCTCCGGAGCCGCCGGCCCGACCTCGACGTCCCCGTCGGCGGTGCGCAGCGTCAGCGTCCTGGTCATGCCGCGCGCGCCGTACACGAGGTCGGGACGCACGGCCAGCACGCTGCTCACGGTGAGCGCGGTGATGAAGCCCTCGCCGAGCCCGATGAGCAGGTGCACGCCGACCATCGCGGCGGCGACCGAGCCCGGCTCGATCGGCGCGGTGCCGCCGAGCCAGAACAGGGCAGTGAACACGAGCGCCGCCGTCGGCACGGAGACCAGCGCCGCCACGAACGACGCGGCCACCAGCGTCGGCCGCCCGCGCGGCGCACCCCGCGTGATCAGCCGGAAGACCGCCCAGCCGACGACCGAGGTCACGATCGCCATCAGCGTGATGTTGACGCCCAGCGCGGTCAGCCCGCCGTCGGCGAAGAAGAACCCCTGCACGAGCAGCACGACCGCGACGCATAAAACGGCGGTGTACGGCCCGACGAGTATCGCCGCCAGGGCCCCGCCGAGCAGGTGACCGCTGGTGCCGGCCGCCACGGGGAAGTTGAGCATCTGCGCCGCGAATATGAACGCGGCCACCAGGCCCGCCATGGGGGCCGTTCTGTCGTCGAGCTCCCGTTTCGCGCCGCGAAGGCACACGGCCACCCCGGCGGCGGCGAAGACTCCGGCACCGACGGACACGGGAACGTCGAAGAACCCATCGGGCACGTGCACGGCTTATAACCCCTTCGATACGGACGAATCTCCTCCCACTTTAGAGCACGAGGTTGTAGTTGCAAATAATTCGCAATTAGCGCTGCCGCAGGTGCCTGGCCATCCGCCTGACCACGGTCAACGGGGTCACCACCCGCACCGACACGCTGAGCCGCCGGTTGACCGCCGTGGCGTACGGCCGGATGGTCCACTGCGCCACTCCCCCTCTCAGCGCGCCGCGCCACCACCGCAGGGGCCGGTCCAGCGCGTCGGCCTCGGCGACCTTGACCGGGAAGCGCACCGGAGGTCCGCCGAGGCCGAGTTCGAGGTAGGCGTCCCAGGTGCCGGGCCGCAGGCCGGCGGTCTCGGCCGCGAACTCCCGCGGCCCGGCCGCCACGGCCCGCTCACGGTGTTCGCGTCCGGACGCCCGTTCACGCCAGATCACCTGCCGTACGGCCGCGGCGGCGGCCTCCTCGCCCACCAGCGCCCTGCCCTCCACGCGCAGCCGCCTGCCCCGCCACCGCGTCCGCGTGAGCCGTACGACTGCGGGGACCCGCACGACGTGCCCCCCGAGGTCGAGGCCGAGATGGCCGTGGGACCGGGTGAGGAAGGGCACCGCGACGACCCCGCCCACCATGTGGGCGGCCGGAACGCCGACGCCGGGTTCGCGGCGGGAGCCGAGCCTGGCGAGCCTGCGCGCCCCCTCGCACTCGACGGCCACGTGGACGTCCCACACTCCGGGCGGCAGCGCCGCCACGTCGAGCACGGCGGTGAAAGAGGCGCCGGTCGCGCCGTGGGTCACGAACGGCACACGCTCCTGGCGCGACGCGCGCTCGCGCAAGACCACGCCCACAGCACCGGTCAACCCCATGTCGCCCGGCAGACCGTCCGACCGGCCGTCCGACCGGCCGCCCGGCAGGCCGTCCATGTCGCCGAGGGCGGCCCATCCTTCGATCACCAGGCGGTCGCCCCGCCACTCGACGCCGGTCAGCCGATGCCGCAGCGGCGCGGCCTCGACGAGCGCGAGCCGTACGAGCCGGTCGGGGTCGTCGAGCGCGGCGACGCGGGCGGCGTCGACGCCGTCGAGACCGGCGCGCACGCCCGGCGTCAGCCACTGGCCGCAGATGTCGGCCACCTCGACGGCGATCTTCTCGCGCTCGGCCTCGCAGGCCGCCAGGAACGGCACCCCGAGCTGGGCGAGCACGTCGCGGCGCAGGTGCCGCAGGAGCAGGCGGTCGCGCAGCGCGCCGGGCGGCACGTGCCGCGCCATGACCTCGATGGGCGTGCGGACCACGCGCAGCCAGCCGAGCGGGTCCCGCGCGGACGCCTCGCCCCCGCCCTCCGCGGAGCGCCCTTCCGCGTAATAGCAGTCCCCGTCCGCGACCACCGAGATCACCCGTGCATGGCAGTACGCGTGGACGGCGAAGGTCATGTCCTCGCCACGCCGCTGCGTCTCGTCGAACCGGATGGCGTGCCGCTCCAGGAAGTCCCGGCGGAAGAGCTTGAAACAGGACAGATCGTCATAGACCGCGGTTAAGGAGGCCCTGTCGGCGCTCTCCCGCAGCCCCTGGCGGGCGCCGGCGATCCTGCCCACGACGACGTCGGCGCCGTTCCGGTCGGCCACGGCGACGAGGCGGGCCAGCGCGTCGGGCGCGAGATGGTCCCCCGCGTCGCAGAAGAAGACGTAGCGGCCGGATGCCCGTTCGAGCCCGCGGTTGCGGGCGCCGCCGGGCGTGCCGGGCTGGGCGTCCTGGATCACGGTGATCACGCGCGGGTGGTGGGCGGCGTAGAGGCCGAGCAGCGCGCGGGTGCCGTCGCGCGAACCGCCGTCGACCACGACGATCTCCTTGGCGACCCGCTGCACGAGCAACGAGGTGAGGCAACGGTCGAGCGACGCCCGGCGGTTGTACGCCGGGACGACGACGCTGACGTCGATCCCCCGATCGACGCGTTGGCCACTCCCCGTATCCATCGCACTTCATTATGTGCCGACGACCCGCCCCACCTCCGTCTCCGCCGCGCCGGGCACTGCATCGCGTTCTCCGCGACGGAGTAGCGAGCCCGGCCGCGACGCGGGAAACTGAGCGCTCACCGAGTCACCGGGGGTTTCGCGTAGATGCGTACCGCGTTGTTCCCAGAGGGTTTCGTCTGGGGAGTGTCCACGTCCGCGTTCCAGATCGAGGGCGCCACCGACCTCGACGGCCGGGGCCCCTCCATCTGGGACGCCTTCCCGGGCGGGGCGTACGGCGACCCGGCCTGCGACCACTACGCGCGCCATGCGGAGGACGTACGGCTGATGCAGGACCTCGGCCTCTCGGCCTACCGGTTCTCGGTCAGCTGGCCGCGCGTGCTGCCCGAGGGGCACGGCCGCGTCAACGGCGCGGGGCTCGACTTCTACGACAGGCTCGTGGACGAGCTGCTCAGGGCGGGCATCGCGCCGTACGCGACGCTGTATCACTGGGATCTGCCGCAGGCGCTGCAGGACGCCGGGGGATGGACCGCACGGGACACCGCCCGCCGCTTCGCCGACTACGCCCAGGTCGTGTCCGACAGGATCGGCGACCGCGTGGACACCTGGTTCACGTTCAACGAGCCGTGGGTCGCCGCCTTTCTCGGCCACGCCTCGGGAGTGCACGCCCCCGGCCTGCGGTCGGCGGCCGACGCCTTCGTCAGCGCCCACCACATGCTGCTCGCGCACGGGCTTGGCCTGGAGGCGCTGCGCGCGCGGGGCGCCGCGCGGGCCGGCGTCGTGCTCAACCTCTCGCCCGTCCTCACCCCCGCGCAGCTCGGGGACATGTCCACCGGCATCCCCGAGGAGGACGCCGAGGCGGTGGCGCGGATCGACGCCCTGCACAACCGCCAGTTCCTCGAGCCGGTGCTGCGCGGCCGCTATCCCGCCGAGCTGCTGCCGCTGGTCGAGAAGGCCGCCGGGCTCGGCCACATCCACGACGAAGACCTCGACCTCATCGGCCGGCCCATCGACCTGCTCGGCGTCAACTACTACGCGCCCATCGCGGTGCAGGCCCAGCCCAGCGCCCCGGCCGACCCTGCCTTCCCGGGCAGCGAGGGCGTGCTGTTCTGCAGCGTGCCCACGGCCGTCACCGCGATGGGCTGGCCCATCATGCCGAGCGCCCTTTCCGTGCTCCTGCGGCGCCTGTCGGAGGAGTATCCCGAGACCGAGCTGATGATCACGGAGAACGGCGCGGACTTCGAGGACGTCGTCACCGCCGACGGCATCCACGACGTCGACCGGATCAGCTTCATCGAGGAGCACCTGCGCGCCCTGCGGGCCTCGATCGACGAGGGCGCCCGGGTGCGCGGCTATCTGCTCTGGTCGCTGCTCGACTGCGTCGAATGGGCGGACGGCTACCGGCGCAAGTTCGGCATCGTCCACGTCGACTTCACCACGCAGCGGCGGCTGCTCAAGGACAGCGCGCTGTGGTATCGCGACGTCATCAAGCGCAACGGGCTCGGGGCGGAGCGGCCGAAGCGGCCCACGCTCGAAACCGTCGCCGCCCGCGCGGGCGTCTCCCGGGCCACGGTCTCGCGGGTGGTGAACGGGGAGGCGCGGGTCAGCCCCGACGTGCGGGCCACCGTGCTGCGCGCGGTCCAGGAGCTGGGCTACGTGCCCAACGCCGCCGCCAGGAGCCTGGTCACCCGGCGGACCGACTCGGTCGCGCTCGTCCTGTCGGTGCCCCGGCACGGCGGCGAGGCGCTGATCTCTGCCGTCGTCCAGTACGTCACCAGCGTCCTCGAAGGGGCAGGCAAGCAGATCACGCTGATGCTCGCCGACACGGCCGAAAGCCACCGGCGCATCGTCCGGCACGTGGAGGCGCGGCAGGTCGACGGGGTCGTGCTCGTCCCCCCGGACGGCCCGGACACGCTCACCGAACGGCTCGCCCGCACCGGGGTGCCGGTCGTGCTGCTCGGCAAGCCCGCGATCGCCTCCCTGGTGCCGCACGTGGATGTGGACAACGCGGGCGGCGCGAGGGCGGCCACCCGGCACCTGCTCGACCGGGGCCGCCGTCGGATCGGCGTGGTCTGCGGCCCGATGGACCTCGTCGCCGTACAGGACCGGCTCAACGGGCACCTGGCGACGCTCCACGAGGACGGGCTGCGGCCGATGATCGCGCTCGCCGGCCTCGACGGCGAATCGGGGGCCGCCGCCGCCCGCGAGCTGCTGTCCGGCGGCCAGGCCCCGGATGCCGTGTTCGCGACCTCCGACGAGCTGGCGATCGGCGCGATGGAGGCGGCGCGTGAGAGGGGGCTGCGGGTGCCGGAAGACCTGGCGGTCGTCGGCTTCGGCGACATCCACGCCGCCTCGTGCACGACCCCGGCGCTCACCACCGTGCGGGTGCCCGCCGCGGACCAGGCCCTGGCCCTGGCGCGGCTGCTCCTGTCGCGCCTGGACGGCCGCCACACCAGCTCTGTCGTCCTCCCCACGCGCCTGGTGGTCCGCGCCTCGACATGACCGGACCTGCCGTCGAACTTTCGCGCCGTACGGCATAGGTTGTCTGATGTCGTCCCCCGGTGCGAAGGCAGGTCCAGGTGACTAACGAACTCAGCCACGAGCGGTTCGAGACCCTCAAGCGCGAATTCGAGGCGATCGACGGCGACGGTGACGGCTTCATCACCGAGGCGGAGCTGCGGGCGTACTTTCCCGGTCTGCCGCCGGAGGCGATCGGCGCGCTCGACCGCGACGCCGACGTGGACGCCGACGGCCGGTTCTCCCTGGAGGAGTTCATCCGCCTGACCGGGGCGCGCGACTGAGGCACCTCACCGAGCGCAGAAAAAGTGCGCCTCCCGCAAAAATACGCCTCACGCATCTTTGCGTCTCACGCAAGTAGTTGTATGGTGTTCTCGTGAGCAGGGGAGACGAGCGCCCGGGGCTGCGCGAGCGCAAGAAACAGGAGACGCGCATCGCACTGAGCTGGGCGGCGATCAAGCTCGCCGCGGAGCGCGGGCTGGAGAACGTACGCGTCGAGGACATCGCCGCGGAGGCGCGCGTGGCCCCGCGGACCTTCAACAACTACTTCTCCAGCAAGGGCGAGGCGATCGCCGCCAGGCACCTCGACCGCGCCCGTCTGATCGCACAGGAGCTGCGCCGCCGTCCGGCGCCGGAGCCTCTGTGGAAGGCCATCAAGAACGCCGTCGTCACCCAGCTCTCCCTGGGTGCGGAATACGGCGAGGGACAGCCGGACCAGCAGTGGCAGACCGGCATCCGCCTGATGATCAATGAGCCCTCGCTGCTGGGCGAGATGCTCAAGGCCAACGCGATCGCCGAGGAGGAGCTGGCCGCGGCGATCGCCGAACGGACCGGCACCGACGTCGACCGCGACGTCTATGCGCGCCTGGTGGCGGGCGCGGTAGGCGCCGCGATCCGGGTGGCGATGGACCAGTGGCTGCGGGCCGATCCACCGGTGCCCGTCAGACCGCTCATCGAAGACGCGCTCGACCGGCTCTCCGCCGGACTGCCCGAGCCTCTCACATAAACCCCGGGCACCTCGTACAAACCCCGGACCCCTCGTTACAACCCCGGGCCCTGACACAAGGACCCTCCGTACCGCGCTGTGACGTGCCGCGCCGGCACGCCACCCGGCCCTTCACGCCCTGACGCGGACGCCGTACGCGCCCGGCGCCGTCCCGTCATCAGCCATGCCGCGAAGTCGCCACACCGCGAGTTCGCCGTACCCCGAAACCGCCACGCCCCGCCACCGCCGTGCCCCGCCACCGCCGTGCCCCGAAACCGCCATGCCCCGAAACCGCCATGTCTTCCATTCGCCATGCCTTTCATTCGTCACGCCCGCCGAATCCCAAGGAGGACCGCCATGACCACCGACGTCGTGATCGCCGGAGCCGGACCGAACGGGCTGATGCTCGCCTGCGAGCTGAGCCTGGCCGGAGTGCGGCCGATCGTGCTGGAACGCCTGAACGGACAGGCCAAGGAGGACCGGGCCAACGGGCTCGTCGGCCAGGTCGTACGCGTTCTCGACCGGCGCGGCCTGTACGAACGCCTGAGCGGCGGCACCGAGCCGCCCCGGCCGAGCCCGGGCTTCGTGTTCGGCGCGATGCCCCTCGACCTGGGCAGGCTCGACGACAACTCGCTCTACACGCTGCAGGTGCCGCAGAAGCGCCTTGAGCAGATCCTCGAGGAGCGCGCCCGCGAACTCGGTGTGGAGATCCGCCGGGGACACGAGCTGACCGGCCTCTCCCAGGACGAGGACGGCGTCACCGCGGAGATCGCCGGCCCCGAGGGGCCCTACCGGCTGCGAGCCCGCTATCTCGTCGGCGCGGACGGCGGGCGCAGCGTCACCCGCAAGCTGTGCGCCATCGGCTTCCCCGGGGTGACCAGGGACGACTCGGTCTCCCGCACCGCGCATGTCACCGTGCCCGCCGAGCTGATCGATCCCGCCACCGGCGGGCTGAACGTGCCGGGCTACGGACCGATCCCCCCGTTCATGCACCACCGCACCGAGCACGGAATGTTCGCGTTCGCGCCGTTCCCCACCAAGACGCTCGTCAGCACGACGGAGTGGCACGGGGACGGCGGCGACCAGCCGATGAGCCTGGACGAGCTGCGGGAGAGCGCCCGCCGGGTCCTCGGTGGCGCCGACCTGCCGTTCGGGCCGCCCGAGGGCGCGGGGCCCCACCTGCTGCGCCGCCTCAACGGCGGCAACACCCGCCTGGCCGAGCGCTTCCGGGACGGCCGGGTGCTGCTGCTGGGCGACGCCGCGCATGTCCACAGTGCGATCGGCGGCCCCGGCCTCAACCTGGGCCTCCAGGACGCGGTCAACCTCGGCTGGAAGCTGGCCGCCGAGATCCGCGGCTGGGCCCCGCCCGGCCTGCTCGACACGTACGGGACCGAGCGGCGCCCGGCCGCGGAGCGCGTGGTCATGCACACCCAGGCGCAGGCGGCGCTCATCGCCCCCGGGCCGGAGGTCACCGCGCTGCGCGTGCTGTTCGGCGAGCTGCTGCGCGACGAGCGGACCATCAAGCACATCGCGGACATGATGTCCGGCGCGGACATCAGGTATGACCTCGAAGGAACCCACCCCCTGACCGGCCGTCCGGCCCCCGACCTCGTGCTGGAGACGGAGACCGGCTCCGTACGGCTGGCCGAGCTGACCAGGACCGCCCGGCCGCTGCTCATCGATCTGACGCCGGACGGCACGCTCGCTGGTGCCCTCGACGGCCGGCGCGACCACGTCGACCTGGTCACCGCGACGACGAGCCGGGAAGGCGTCCCGACCGGGCTGCTGCTGCGTCCCGACTGCTACGTGGCCTGGGCGTCGGACTCCCTCCGGCCCGACGCGAAGGAGCTCGACACCCTGCGTACGGCCCTGGCCTCCGCCTTCGGCCCCGCTCGCTGAAAGGTCAGGCGTCGCTGCAGGTCGGCCGTCAGCCGGTGGCGGCCGACAGCTCCGGGTTCTGCTGGCGGATGGGCGTGAAGAACGCGGCGACCGCGATCAGCAGGCAGGCCGCCCCCGCCAGCAGGCAGACCACCTCGACCCCGTGGTGCTGCGCGCCCCAGGTCAGCACGGCCGCCCCGGCCGGGCCCAGCGCGTAGTGGGTCATCCAGAAGGCCGAGGTGACCCTGCCGAGCAGATGGTCGGGGGTGACCTGCTGGCGCAGCGACATCGAGCAGATCCCGGCCACGCTGACGCAGGCGAGATAGGCGGCGGCCGTCACCCCGGCCACCGGGACGCCGGTGGACACGCCGAGCCCCATGATGGCGAGCCCGGCGACCGCGATCGCCCCGATCCACGACGCACCGAACCCCATCCGGCGGCGTACGGGACCGACGAGGAGCGAGCCGGCGACGGTGCCCAGCCCGGCGGCCGCGAGCACCACGCCCACGGCGCCGTCCGACTGGCCGAGGTCGTGCTTGAGGTGATAGATCAGCACGTCGGTCAGCCCGAGCGTCAGGAAGATGAAGAACGACAGCAGGACGGTCAGGGCACGCAGCACCGGCTGCCGCCACAGGAAGCGGGCCCCGGCGAGCAGCTCGTGCCAGGGCCCCCGCGCCGCTTCGTCCGCTTCCTCCGCTGACGGCGCGGGCTGCCGCCTGAGCCTGATCAGCAGGACGCCGAGCGCCGAGACCCCGAAGCTGGCCGCGTTGATCGCGATCGCGGCCGTGGGCCCGAACCAGCCCGCCACCACTCCCGCGAGCAGCGGCCCGCCGATCCCGGCCGCGGCGGCAGTGGCGCTCAGCCGCCCGTTGGCCTCGGTGATCCGGTCCGCGTCGACCAGGCCCCGCACCGCCGTGACGTACGCGACCTGGAAGACCATGCCGATCGCCTCGCTGAGCGGCAGGACCACGTAGAGCAGCCAGATTTTCGGCCCGAAGGCCCAGGCGACCGGGACGACGCCATACAGGGCCATCCGCGCCACGTCGCACCAGATCAGCAGGCGCCTGCGGTCGAGCCGGTCGACCAGCACCCCGGCGAAGATCCCCGCCACCACCGACGCGGCGCTCGCCACACCGGTCAGCAGGCCCATCTGCGCGACCGATCCGGTCACGTGCAGCACGAGCAGGGGTACGGCGATGAGGGCGAACGAGTCCCCCGCGACCGACAGCGTCTGGGATGCCCAGAACACGGTGAAGTTCCGGTCACGCCACAGTGATGGTCCATCTGGCACCCGACCATGCTGCCGTACGTCGTCAGGCGCGCGGACGGCGGACCACGGGCACGGGCTGGCCGCGGCGTGCGGCCTCGGCGCGCAGACGCTTGCTCAGCATCCGGCCCTGCCCGGCGAACGACCGGAACCGCTCTCGACCGCTCCCCGCGAGGCTCCAGTCGTTCAGGGCCCGCTCGACCCGTACGCTCAACCGGTCGCCCGTCCCCGTCGCTGTCCCGACGAGCACCACGTTCTCCTGCCACTCCATCGCCGGGCCGTGCCGGTGGAAGGTGAGGCACACCGGCCCCGCGACGGCGTCCACACCCGCGGGCAGCAGCAGGTCGAAGCCCTCCTCTGTGCGTACGGCCGATCGGGTGCGCACGGGCAGCGGCATGCCGCCGGCCATGGTGACGACGGGCTCGCCGAGGCGGGCCGCGCGGCCGGCGAAGGGCCGCCAGTCCGCCGGCGCGACGGACCGGCTCGGCAGCCGGGGGCCGTCCGGGGCGGGGTCGGAGACGGGCGCGGCCGCCGGACCGGGCCGGGTCCACACCTCCGGCGTCCGGGACAGGTCGCCCTCGGGCCACCAGACGATGCGCTCCGGGGTCACCTCCACGTAGACGCGGGCGAAATACCAGGCCAGCCGCTTCGTCAGGAACCACGGCATCCCGGCGAACCCGGAGCCCGTCTTGGCCAGGGACTCCCGGACGTACCTGTCGGTGTTGGCCTGCAGGTCGGCGTCGCGTACGGCGGCCCGGCCCTGCACGAGGACGACGGGCGGCCGGTCGAGGCCGCTGCCCACGGCGGAGGAGTAGAGCAGCGCGACGCGCGGGTCGCGGCGGGCCCGCTCCGCCTTGTCGGGATAGGTGAGGCCGGTGCTCACGTCGAGCGTGCCGCCCGCGCCGACGTACGGTGTGACCGGCCAGGTGACGGGCCGCCCGTCGCGGGTGAGCGAGGCGTACTCGCAGACGACGGCGCGCTCGAACAGCTCGGCCGCCTCGCGCGGCCAGGTGGTCAGGGTGACCATGGCATGACTCCAAGGGATCGGTTTCGCACGTGAAGCGTGCGCTTTTTCCCCCTTATGAGCACTTGTCGAGGGCTTGTCGGGCCCTTGACAGCCAGTAGCCGGCGCCCGCCTCCTCCAGGACGCGCACCGCCTCGCGCAGATGGGCCCGCGCTCCCGCGCGATCCCCCAGCGCCAGCAGCGCCTCGCCGAGGTGGCCGTCGTACGCCCCGTCGACCGTGGTACAGGAGCCGTTCACGTGCAGCAGGCCGGCGAAGGGACGGAACGCGTCGTAGACCTCCCGCACGACGTCCGGCTCGCCGAGCCGGATCGCCGCGTGCAGCCGGCACATGGTGGCCGTGGCCCATTGGTAGTCGCGCGGCGGCAGCGGGGTCTCCCGCAGGAGCCGCAGGGCCCGGTCACGCTCGCCCAGGTCCGCGAGCGCGCAGGCCAGGACGTAGGCGAACCCCGCCAGGCCCGTACGGCGATGCATCTCCTCGATCCAGGCCACCTCCGCGACGAGGCGGTCCTCCTGGATCAGCGTCTCGGCCCGCACGGTGAGCATGGCCACCTCGAAGTACGCGAGGTCGGAGAGGGACAACGTCGCCCTGACCGGCTCGAAATGGCGGGCCGGGTCGGGCACTCCCTGGAACAGGTCGAGCCCCACGTGCGCGATCGCCGCCTGCAGCGCCAGCGCCGGGTTGTGCAGGTCGCGCAGCAGGGCGTCGGTCTCCGTCAGCAGCTCGCGCGCCTGCGCCACCCGGCAGTGCTCGACGAGATGGGCGACGAGGTGGAGCTGTGCGATCACCCTGAGCTGGGGCGACAGATCCGGCTCCGCCAGCAGGCGCCGCGCGGTCTCGGCCTTCCGGTCCATGAAGTCCTGCCCCTGCATGGCGAGCAGCCGCAGGTGGAGCACGCGCCGCAGCAGCGCGGGGTCGCCCAGCCGCTCGGCCGCCGCCACGGCCTGCGACGAGACCCGGTCGATCTGGTCCTCGCCGCCGGTCTGCGCCAGCACCACGGCCCGTACGGCCTGCGCGGACGCCCAGGCGGGGGTGTCTTCCGGCAGCTCGCGCACGGCGCGGTCCATCGACTCCCGCAGGACCCGCACGTCCAGGTCGTGCCGGAAGGGGACCCAGACACCATGCCCCATCGCGATGTCGGCGGCCCGGACGGCCCGCTCCGGGTCGTCTCCCGCGAGGGCCAGCGCCTGGCCGATCGCCTCGTAGCCCTCGTCGTATCGCCCGGCGGCGTAGCGGCTCTCGGCCAGGCCCGCCGCGAGCTCGAACCGCTCGGCCGCCCCGGCCCCGGCGAGCTCGGCCGCCGCCAGCGCCTCCTGCCAGGATGCGGCCGCATCGTCGAGCGCGTGCCTGCGCATGGCCGCACGTGCGGCGCGTGCGGCGTAGTCCATCGCCATGCGGGCCGGCTCCGGGCCCAGCCCGGCCGCCGCCAGCCAGTGCCGCGCGATGGCCGCCGCCTGGTCGTCCCGGTCTCCGTACACCCGGGTGAGCACCCCGGCCAGCCGCGCGTGCACGCCCGCACGCCAGAGGCGGGAGCGGCGCGACAGCAACGCGTCGGTCACCAGGGCGTGCGCGAACGCGTATCCGCCCAGGCGTGTGCCCGACTCACGGAGCAGACCGGCCGCCAGCGCCGCGTCCAGCGACGGCACCAGGTCGCCCAGGTCGCGCCCGGCGACCTCGGCCATGACCCGCGCCTCGAACTCGTCGCCCGCGACCGCGGCCAGCTCCAGCAGGGCCGCCGTCTCCTCGCCCAGCCCGGCCACCCGGTGCAGCACGACGTCGAGCACGCCCTGCGGCAGCTCCTCGCCCGCCCGGGCCAGCTCGGTGAGGAAGAAGGGGTTGCCTCCGGTGCGTCCGCGCAGCTCCTCGGCCTTCCGGCTGCCCGGGTCACGGCCGGACAGCTCCAGCACGAGGGCGCGCACCTCCTCGGCCGCGAGCCCGTCGAGCCCCAGCCTGCGCGCGCCGAGCCGCGACAGCGCCGACAGGGTGGCGGTCAGCGCCGATGCCTCGTGCCGCCGGAAGCTGGCCACGACCAGCAGGCCCGGCCGCGCGACGGACGCGACGTGGACCAGCAGGCGCAGCGTCGCGTCATCGGCCGCGTGGACGTCCTCCAGGACGACGGCGACCGGGCCGAGATCGGCCAGGAACGCCGACACCGCCTCGAAGAACCGCAGCCGCGCCCCCTGCGCGTCGTACGCCGGGATCGCCTCGACCCCGCCCGACAGGAACGTGCGGACCTCCTCGGGCAGCACGGCCCCGGGCACCGCGTCCGCGAGATCGCGCAGCACCTGCTCCCACGGCCACAGGGCGGGCGCCGTCTCGTGGCCGGGGCTCGCTCCCCACCCCACCGGGACGCCGGCGGTCGCGCGGAACCTCCTGAGCAGGCTCGTCTTGCCGACCCCGGGCTCGCCGTCGACGAGCACGACCTGCCGGGCCGTGGACGCCGCCCGCACGGCACCGGCCAGGAACTCCAGCGCGCTCTCGCGTCCCACGAACGGCTCGTCGTCCACGGGCCGCCCGGGGGCGGGCCGCCTCGGGGGCAGCGCGACGGGCCGTGCCGCCGCGGTCAGCGCGGCGTCCTGGCGCAGCACGGCGGTCTCCAGCTCGCGCAGCCGGGGCCCGGGGTCGATGCCCAGCTCGTCCGCCAGCACCTCGCGCACCCTGCGCAGGCACTCCAGCGCCGCCGCCTGGCGGCCCGACCGATAATGGGCAAGCGCGAGCAGTTCCCAGGCTCGCTCCCGCAGCGGGTGATCGTGCACGAACGGTTCGAGCCGGGCGACCACGTCCGTGTGGCGGCCCAGCTCCAGCAGCGCCCCCGCCAGCCCCTCGACCGCGTCGAGCCGCAGTTGCTCCAGCCGGGCGATCTCGGGCCGCGCCCACTCCTCGGACCGCACGTCGGCGTACGCGTCGCCCCGCCACAGACCGAGCGCCTCGGTGAGCACGGCGACCGCCCGCTCGTGCCGTCCCTCGCCCAGATGCCTCGATCCTGTGGACACGAGGCGGTCGAAGTCCCGCGTGTCGAGGTCGATCCCGGCGGTCATCAGGCCGTACCCGTCCGCCGCGCTGACCAGGACCGTGGCCGGTGCGCCTGCCTTCCTGCCGGGTTCCAGGCGGCGGCGCAGGTTGGAGACGTACACCTGGAGGCTGCCCTGCGCGCTCGCGGGCGGGCCGCCGTCCCAGAGCCGGTCGGCCAGCACGTCCACCGGGAGCACCCGATCGGCGTTCATCACGAGGAGGGCCAGGAGCGCTCGCTGCTTCGGCGGCCCGGCCGGGACGGCCTGCCCGGCCACGACGAGTTCCATCGGACCGAGGACGTTCAGCCGCACGGGCCAATGCTAGGGAGAGGGCGTGAACCGGTCCAGCGGCTCCTGGACGCCCGTGGGGGCCCTTCGTGCCCGGGGCCCCGCGGGTTCACTTCGCGGAGCTCGGCTCGATCTCCGCCCGCATCGGCTGCCAGGGCGACGCGTCGAACACCAGCATGATCGAAACGATCTTGCCGTCGTCCAGGCGGAAATGCTCGGCGGTGCGCTGCGTACCGGCCGGCGTCGCGGTGTGCACGTCGTAGACGAGCGTCGCCTCGGCGTCGCCGTACAGCTCACTGATGAGGTCCACCCCCGTCACGATCGACACGAACCCCGGCAGCGTCGCCAGATGCCCGGCCCGGTCGCCGGAGGCGAAGAACGGGCTCTCGAACCGGAAGGGCTCCCCCAGATGCGCCGCGGCGGCGGTCGCGTCCCCGCGGAATCGGGCCTCGTGATACCCGCGTACGGCGCGGCGCGTCTGTTCCAGGGTGGTCATGGGCGGGTTCCGATCTGACGGAGGTGGGCGGAGAGGCGCTGCTGGTTGACGGCCAGGCGCAGGCACAGATCACGCAGGACGACCAGCTCCTCGGGCGTGAACCCCTGGAACAGCGCCTTCATGGCGAGTTGCGATGGTCTGCGGAAGTCCTCGATCCATGTCCGGCCGGCCGGGGTGATCTCGGCGAGGACCGAACGCCGGTCGCCCGGGTCGGGCACCCTGCGGACCAGCCCGTCGCGTTCGAGGGTGTCCACCAGGCCGGTGACGTTGCGGGAGCTGACCCCGGCGGCCCGCGCGAGCTCGCCGATGCTGATCCCCTGCTCGCGCGCGGCGAGCCGGATCAGCAGGTCGAGAGCGCCCGCGCTGAGTCCTCTGCCCTCGGAGCCATGGGAGCGGAGGCGCTCGACCGCGTGAGACGCGGTGCGGACCGCCGCGCTCGCCTCGAACGCGGGCAGATCACCGTCGTCACCGGCGATCCACGCCATCGCCGCTCTGGCCCGTGGGTCGAAGAGGAAGCCGTCGGGATCGTGCTCATAGGAATCTACGTCCTTCATAGTAAGAACATAGATTAGTACGTACTTCCAGATTTGGCGACACACTGCGGGAAAGGCAGGCCGGCGGCCCGGGGTTCAGCGGGGTGGGACCTCGTCGTCGGCGGCCGCCTCCGCCACACAGGCCGCTTCCACACTGCCGGTGTCCGCCTCCACGCAGGCCGCCTCCACGCCGCGGGTGGCCACCTGCTGGAGCAGGCCGAAGAGGGTCTCGCGCTGGTCGTGGTCGAGCGCGCCGAGCACCTCGTCCTCGACCGCCGCCAGCGCGCATTCGGCCTTCGCGAGCCGCTCCGCCCCGGCTTCGGTGAGCTCGACGATGTGCCTGCGGCGATCCTCCGGCGACCGCCGGCGCTCGATCAGCTTCTCGGCTTCGAGGTCGTTGAGCAGCCCGACGACGTTAGTCCCGTCCATCTCCAGCGTGCTCGCGAGCGCCTGCTGGGTGCTGCCGCCCCGGGCCCGCAGCACCGTGAGGGCGACGAGATGGCGGGGACGCAGGCCGAGCGGCGCGAGCACCGACTCGGAACGCAGACGCAGACGCCGCGCGAGGTGTTCGAGCAGCGCACCGCACCGGTGCACCGGTTGTTCAGGCCGTCTGGGCTGTTCGGGTTGTCCGATCTGTTCGACGACGGGCGGGGACGTCATGAATCAACTCTAGCCGACTTGACCTGCGATAGACAGAGAGCTAATCATTGGTCCTACGTCAACCATCTTCGAAAGGTTAAGAGATGCCTCATCTGTTGCACATCGACGCGAGCATCCAGGGCGAGCGTTCGGTCAGCCGCAAGCTCACCGCGCGGGCCGTCGCCGCCTGGCGCGCCGCGCATCCCGGGGGTACGGTCGCCTACCGCGACCTGGGCAGCAGCCCGCTCCCGCATCTCGACCAGGAGAGCGGCCTTGCCCGGGTGGTCCCGCCGGAGCAGCACACTCCTGCGCAGGCGGCCTCGTGGAGGTTGACGGAAGAGCTGGTCGGCGAGGTGAAGCAGGCCGACACGATCGTGCTCGGGCTCCCGCTCTACAACTACGGGCCGCCGAGCAGCGTCAAGTCCTGGGTCGACCACCTCATCGCCCCCGGGCTGTCGTACGACCCGACGACGAACCAGGGCCTGCTGGGCGGGCGCGAGTTCCTGGTCCTCGCGAGCCGTGGCGGCGGCTACCAGCCGGGAACCCCCCGCGAGGGATGGGACCACGCGGAGCCGTGGCTGCCGCACGGCCTGTCCATGACGGGCCTGGAGCCGCGCTTCATCACGGCCGAGCTCACCCTCGCCCACGTCACACCGGCGATGGCCGAGCTGATTCCGCTGGCGGAAAAGAGCCTCGCGGCAGCGGAGCAGGCGATCGACGGCCTCTGGGCCCCCGTCGCCGCATAAGGACTCCGGCAGGACTCCGGCATTCGACCGGCATTCGACCGGCATTCGACCGGCTTCGACCGGCGAAGGCCCCTTCCCGGGCGAGGGAAGGGGCCTTCGCCATCGAAAGCGCGGGCGACCGGCGTTCACCCGCTCCCTCGACGGCCGGCTACAGGAACATTTCGAAGCGGGACGAACTCCCTGCCGGGCCGAATGAGAACTATCGTGACCAGCATGGAAAATGCCCCTCAGCGTCGGGACTCCCCCACGTCTCACCTGCGCGCCTCGGACCAGAACAGGGACCAGGTCGCCGCCCTGCTCGGCGAGGCCCTGAGCACGGGTCAGCTGAGCCACGACGAATACTCCGAGCGGCTCGACAGCCTCTATCAGGCCAAGACCGTGGGAGAGCTCGAGCTCCTCACCCAGGATCTCCAGGTCGAGCGGCACCGCTCCGCCACGAGCCCGGCGTCCTTCACGGCGGGCGCCAGCGCCATCTCCTACGCGCCGGGCGAGAGCACCCAGCCCGACAACGTCGTCGCCATCTTCGGCGGCGCCGAGCGCAAGGGCCGCTGGCGGGTACGGCGGAAGACCACGGCGCTGGCCGTCTTCGGCGGCATCAAGTTCGACCTGTCCGAGGCCGTGTTCGAGGCGAAGGAGGTCGAGATCACCGTCAACGCCATCTTCGGCGGTGCCGAGATCATCCTCCCGGAGGGGGTCGAGGTGCGCTGCGAGGGCGTCGGCATCTTCGGCGGCTACGACGTGCACAACAGCCCGGACGCCGACCCGTCGGCGCCGGTGATCGTGATCAAGGGCATGGCGCTGTTCGGCGGAGTCAGCGGCAGGTTCCGCCGCCACCGCGACCGCTGACCTCTCCAGGAGGCCCCGCGAGGAGCTCTCAAAAAATGGGTGGACGGCACTGATAGCGTCCTAAAACGTGACAATCCATGACATCGACTGGCATGTCGCGTACGGATGCGCCGAGGTGGGGGCGACGGACCCGGCCGGCGACGCCACCGGGGACCGGCGACGGATTGTCAGCGGTGCAGGCGACCGGCCCGCGCAGTTCGGCCTCGCGCCGTGACCTACCGGCACGCGACCGTCCGGGCGGACTACGCCGATCTGGCCGGCGGCGCGGTGCTGCACTCGGCTCCGGGGTTCCCCGCCTTCCCCGTACGGCTGGCCAGCGAGATGTTCCAGCGCGCGATGGCGCTGCGAGGCGGCGGCAACGCCACGGTGTGGGATCCGTGCTGCGGCAGCGGCTATCTGCTGACCGTGATCGGGCTGCTGCACCGACGCCGGATCTCGGCCGCGCTGGCCTCCGACATCGATCCGGCCGCCGTCGAGCTGGCCGAGCGGAACCTGGCCCTGCTGACGCGCGCCGGGCTGATGGCACGTGCCGCCCATCTCGGCGAACAGGCCGCGCGCTGGGGCCGCGCCTCCCACACCACGGCGGCCGAGGCGGCGCACCGGCTCGCGGACACGCTCAGCGGCGACGGCGGTGACCTGCCCAACGCCGTGTATCAGGCCGACGTTTTCGACGCCGGCCGGCTCCGCCGTTTCCTCTCCGTACGCCCGCCGGACGTGGTCATCACCGACGTGCCCTATGGCGAGCAGACGTCCTGGCACGGCCCCAACGGCGCGGACGGGGTCGTCGGCATGCTCGACACCCTCGGCTCGGTGCTCGGCGAGAACGCGGTGATCGCGGTGGCGGTCCGCGGACGGAAGGCGCCGCGCACCGACCGCCTGCGTACGTGCGGGTCCTTCAAGATCGGCACCAGAACGGTCGCCCTCCTGCGGCCCGAACCCTGAGGCGACGGAGCCGGCTACGCGATCCCGGCGGTCGCCCACCTCCGGCGGATCAGTTCGGCCGGCTCGGCCGTGTCCCACGGCCTGGACGGTAGGTCACAGGCCAGTGGCGCTGCTGCGGCGTTCGATGAAGACGACGTCGCGCCAGCGGCCGTGGTGGCGGCCGATGCGGTGGCGGGTGCCGACGACGCGGAAGCCGGCCTTCTCGTGGAGGCGCAGGCTGGCGGTGTTCTCGGGGAAGACGCCCGACTGGATGGTCCAGATGCCCGCGGTCTCGGTCGACTGGATGAGCGCGTTCAGGAGCGCCGGCCCGATTCCCCGGCCGCCGTGGTCTGGGTGGACATACACGGAGTGCTCGACCACCCCGGCGTACACACAGCGGGACGAGACGGCGCTGACCGCGATCCAGCCGACGACCTCCCCGCTGGCGGTGTCCACGGCGACGTGCCGGTGAAGCGGCAGCTTCGCGGCGTCGAACGCCCGCCAGTCCGGCGCCGTGGTCTCGAAGCTGGCGTTCCCCCCATCGAGACCGGCCTGGTAGATCGCGAGCACCCGCGCCGCGTCGCTCTCCCGCATCGGACGGATGGTCACGCCGGACGGCGCCGCGGGCGTGGCCGCCCGGATGATCGCCGAGTGGAGCCCCCCGGCCGCGGCGTGCGTGCGCGTGATCGTGTACGTGGTGAACCCGGCCTTCGCGAGCAGGGCGCGATACTCGGATTCGGTGAGGGTGCCGACGGTGCAGCCGACGAGGCGTTCGGCCTCGGCACGCTGGGCGGGGTCGAGCCCGTCGTCGGCGATGACGTCGGAGACACCGAGCCTGCCGCCGGGCCTGAGGACGCGGAAGGCCTCGGCGAGCACCCGGGGTTTGTCGGCGGACAGGTTGATGACGCAGTTGGAGATGACGACGTCCACGCTGTCATCGGGAAGCGGGACGTCTTCGATGTGGCCGTGCAGGAACTCGACGTTGGCCGCCCCGGCCTCGGCGGCGTTGGCCTTGGCCAGCTCGATCATCTCGGGGGTGGCGTCCAGGCCGTACGCCTTGCCGGTCGGGCCGACCCTGCGGGCCGACAGCAGGACGTCGATGCCGCCGCCCGATCCCAGGTCGAGGACGGTCTCGCCGGGCTGGAGATCGGCGACGGCGACCGGGTTGCCGCAGCCGAGGCTGGCCCGGAGGGCTCCGTCGGGCAGGCCGGTGGTGTCGTCGTAGCCGGCCGCGCCGAAGCATCCGCCGGTGACCTCCTGCGGCTCGACGACCCGCTCGCCCGCCTGCGCGGCTCTGGCCAGTTCGCCGTAGCGGGCGACGACGCCGGCTCTGACCTCTTCCACGTTCTCGGACATGAGCCTCTCCATCTTTGATGGTGCCCGTGGTCAGGCCGTACCGGCGAGGGCGGGCGACGCCGGGCCGATCAGCGCCGACATGCGGGCCAGGACCACGGGCTTGATCCAGTAGTACACCCAGGTACCCCGGCGTTCTGAGTCGATCAGCCCGGCCTGCTTGAGCACCTTGAGGTGGTGGCTGATCGTGGGCGGGGTCAGGTCGAAGGCCGCCGTCAGGTCGCACACGCAGGTCTCGCCGCCCTCGTGGCAGGCGATCAGCGACAGCAGGCGCAGCCGTACGGGGTCGGCGATCGCCTTGAACAGCGGCGCCAGCTCGGCGGCCTCGCTCTCCGACAACGGCGCGCACGCCAGCGGCGCGCAGCAGGCCGCATCGGGCACGCCCGCGTCGATGATCGGCAGCTCATGCTTCGACATGTCTCTAATTTGACACAGGTCTATGCAGAGCCACAAACTCCGGGTATCCATTGATTAGAAGTTCATCGAAGCAAGCAGTCAGTCCGGCCGCTATAGGAGGACACCCATGTCCCGCGTCCAACTCGCTCTGCGCGTCGCCGACCTCGAAGGCTCGATCGCGTTCTACTCCAAGCTGTTCGGCGTCGAGCCCGCCAAGCGGCGGCCCGGGTACGCCAACTTCGCCATCGCCGAGCCCCCGCTCAAGCTCGTCCTGCTGGAGGGCGAGGCGGGCGAGCCGACCCGGATGGACCACCTCGGCGTCGAGGTCGAGGACACCGCCCAGGTCACCGCCGCGACCGAACGCCTGAAGGAGGCCGGCCTCGCGACCTTCGAGGAGAACGACACCACCTGCTGCTACGCCCTGCAGGACAAGGTGTGGGTCCACGGTCCCGGCAACGAGCCCTGGGAGGTGTACGTGGTCAAGGCCGACGCCGACAGCCTCACCAAGCAGGCCGACCCCGTCTGCTGCGCCACGGACGATGCCCAGAACGAGACGGCGAGCACGGACAAGTCCTGCTGCTAGGCGGGATCGACGACGGTCCTGCCTGTCCGTGTGGCGTCAGAGAGACATCCAGCAGTACAGGTGGTGCCGGTGCCGGGTGGCCCGTACCGCGAGATCGCGCAGGTCGTGGAGGAGCTCTGCGAGGTCGGCCGGGTCCGCGTGGCCCCAGAACTCCTCCGTCTCGGACCAGGGCTGCGCTACGGCGCGGATCCGGTCATCGGTGGTGGCGGCGAGTGCCGAGGTGAACTCGTCGGTGACGGTCATGACTCCCTGCCCTCCGTCCTCGCTGAATCTCAGCGGGGCGGAGTGCCGGGGCCGCGCGGTGATGTCCTCGTATCGGCCGCCGGTGAGCAGCGCTTCGAGAGTTCCCATCATCACGTGCGGGTCGATGTTCTTGAGTTCGGCGCTGTCCTTCGGCTCCACGCCGGGAGGCGGGCAGGTGGGACCGGCCGGCCAGTCGAAGACGTCCACGGCCTCGCCGTCCGTGGCCGCCCTGAAATAGTCGTAGAGGACTCCCATGATCGGGCAGAGTGCCAGGAACCGGGCTGACTGTCATCACCACAGCTCCGCCGTCGCGAGCCGCGGCGGCGGGAGCGCCTTCACCAAAGCCCGCCCTCATCGTGGACGGAATGTCATCCCTGCCCCGTCTCACGCCAGTTGATCGACCAATCGAGATCCTGGCCCTGATATCGGATCGTGGGAGTGCCTTCCACTCCTCTGCTGAAGCCCAAGGCGGTGACGTCGTCGGCCCGCTTCGCGGTCTCCGGAGACGTGAGACACTCGGCGAACTCCTCGGCCGGAATGCCGACCTTGCTCGCGAGCTGCACGAGCTGCTCGTTGGGGAACCCGCCCTTCTGTAACTCGTCCGGCTGGTGGGCGTACAGCTCGTCGTGATATCTCAGCCATTTGCTCGGGTCCCGGACGCAAAGTGAGGCGATCAGAGCCCGTCGGGAGTTCTCCCGAGTGATCGGCATGTCGTCCTGGAAGATGGTCATCGGGTGGATCATGACGGCTATCTCGCCTTTGACGGCCAATTCCCGCACGAACGCGCCGTTGTCGCCCTGCTCGAACTCCAGGCACACCGGGCACTGGTAGTCCTCGTAGATCTCCATCGTGGGACCCGCCACATCGAGCTGAGCTATGCGGACGGTGCCATCCTGCTCCAACGTGACCAGGCGGTCGACGAGGGCGGCAGGCACGCCGGCAGGTGGAGCCGCGGCAGGCGTTTCAGGCGTGCCGCACCCTGCCACCACCGCCGAACATGCAAAAGCAACAAAGAACCTGAGAAGCCGCTGCGGACGCGGAGCCATACACACCTTCAAGATCTCAACAAGTGCCGAAGCGGCAACTCTAGTGATCTATGCGCATATGGCTCCACCCTGTTTGCGGGAGACCACCACGACATGCGCTGGCGAGATCACCCAGCGGGATCCGTTTCTCTACCTCGGTTGGAGTACGCGCGTCATCCAGATCGTGTTGCCGCGTTCGGCGTCCTCGGTGATGCGGCCGCTCCAGTGGAAACCGAGCTTCTCGAGGACGCGGAACGAGGGGGCGTTCCACTCCCGTACGGTCGCCCAGAGCCGTCGCCGCCCCGTACGCGTCGCGGCTTCGACGATCGCACGCGCGGCCTCTGTCGCGTACCCATGGCCGTGCGCTCGTCGTGCCAGCTCATAGGCGATCTCGGGTTCGTCGAAAGACGCCTGGCCGACGGTCAATCCGCAGTACCCGATGAACTCACCGGTGTCTCGCAGCTCGATCGGCAGCAATCCGAGCCCTCGATCCGCCATCAGCGGGTTGTCGACGAGCCGGCCGCGCATGTCCTCGACCGTCGGGCGCCCCTCGGCGTCGATCCGCCGTAGCGCTCGCGCATCCCGCTCAAGCCACAACCCGCGATACTCCTCGGCATCCGACGGCATCCACCGCCGCAGCCGGAGCCGCTCGGTCACCAACTCCGCCGGCAGAGCGTCATAGATCGCCACCCGACCAACCTAACCGGGCGCATCCAATCCTCACGTCCTCGCGTTTTGAGCAGGTTCCGCAGCCCCCGGGACAGCTCCCGCGTACGGCACCGACCGGCCTCCCGCCCTCGTCTGCTTCAACGACACCGGGCACCTCCGAAAATCCTCTGGGAAAGTTTCAGCACGTGCCCGATAAAGCCGCAGGTCACCTCGCAGGAGAACGGCGACGAACAACGCGACCTATACCGATATCACCCGCGCTGCAATGCTTCGCAGTGGAAGTTCGGCACGACATCCACGGTCAGGAGATTAAGTGCGGAAACTCAGAGCTTTAGCCGTCGCCGGCGCTTTGGTCAGTGGGCTGGCGGTCACCGCGACCGCCGTCCCCGCACACGCCGATACGCTTCGCAACGTCTACTACTACTCGTCCGACTGCTATCGGTACGGGGACTACGGCGTCCAGAACCACTTGTGGGACTGGTACCACTGCGAATACCAGTATAACTTCTGGTTCCTTTACAGCGTCCCATAAATCTCTCCACGGCCCCGACCGGATTCAGCCGGCCCGGGTTCCCTGGTCGCCGGGCAGAAACAACCTGGCCCGGCGACCAGCCCGTTCATTCGCCTGATACAGCCCGTCGGCGGCCGAGCCGAGCATTGGGCCATGCCTGGATATCATCGCCGATCATGACGTCATGGAGTGTGAGATACCGCGCCGGCGAATGCTTCGCCGTCTGGGACGAGCTTCGTGCGTACGGCCCCGATGGCGTTCCCGATGCGCTTCACGAGGACGCCGAAGAGGTCGCGCGAGAGACCATGAGACGCGTCGCGGCCAACGTGGACGTCATCGTGGAGCGGCTCACCGCGGTGGGCTATGCCTTCGCCTATCCCGAAGATGCCCGGCAGACCCCCATCTCCAGGCTCTTACCTATGGCGAGACTGGGAATCATGGGGTGGCGATTTCGAGCAGGGGTGCGCCTGTACTGATCCCGGAGAAGAGCACCGCTGTCGATTTCACTCGGAAGGCTTCCCCTTCTCCTTGCGCCGGATGAATTTCACAAGGCGAATGTCAGCGGTGGTGAGCAGAACATCCTGCTTCCGAGCACGAGACACA
>NZ_JAATEK010000038.1:0-75207 GCF_012034195.1 Microbispora sp. CL1-1 | reverse complement strand
TCCCGCACTGGGCGCCGCGTTGGACACGCCGACGAAGACGCCGCCCACCAGGGCGGCGACCCCGACAACGGTGCCGATCACCCCGACTCCGGTTCTCGTTGTGGTTCTCAAAGCCGAGCTCCTTGCATGTCGTGCAGGACCCCTGACCGAGGGGGGCTACTCCTGGTCCCGCGAAGGGCCGTTCATGAATGCGAACAGCATTCATGAGGAGGAACAACACGCATCAAATTACGGACCTGTTAAGCACCGGTCAATGGATCCGCCCGCCCGCGTTCCGGCCCGCCGGGGTCGCGCGTACCGGCTGGGCAGGTGGAGGCGGACGGACGGCCTTTGAGATCATCGTGAAACGTTCACGCCGCGACACGGGGAGAGATGCCGGATGACCGAGGAATCGACGACGCCGTTCAGCGAGTGGTTGCGGTCGGGGAGCGAGCCGGACTGGACGGCGGTGGTCACGCACCCCTTCGCGGAGGCGATCGGGAGCGGCACCGCCGACATGCGCCGCTATCTGGAGCAGGACTTCCAGTTCGTGGACGCCTTCACGGCGCTGCTCGGTGCCGCCGTCGCCGCCGCCGACGCCTTCGAGGCACGGGTGGCCGTGGGCCGCTTCCTCGGGCTGACCGTCGCCGACACCGAGCGGGGCTACTTCCACCGCGCGCTCGCCGAGGTCGGCGGTGAGACGGCACCGGCCACCCTGGAGCCGGTGACGGTCGAGTTCCGGGATCTGATGGACGAGGTGCGCCGCGGCCAGGACTATCCGCTGATCCTGGCGGTGCTGTGCGTGGCCGAATGGACCTATCTCGGCTGGGCCTCCCGGATCACGAAACTCCCGGAGGGCTTCGTCCACCGGGAGTGGATCGAGCTGCACAGCGGGCCGGAGTTCGAGGCGTGGGTGGGCTTCCTGCGTGGCGAGCTCGACCGGCTCGGCCCCGGGCTCGACGCGGACGGCCGGGCCCGGGTGCTCGGCGTCTTCCGGCGGGCGACCGCGCTGGAGCGCCGCTTCTTCGACATGGCGCTGGGCTAACCGCGCAGGGCGAGGGCGGCGAGGCGGCGCAGGGACAGGCGCAGGAAGACCGCGCTCACCGGCCCGGCGATCCGCCAGCCGATCCGCCCGGCCAGGCCGAGGGGCAGGTGGAGGTTCTCCTCCCAGATGATCCTGCTCCCGCCGTCCGGGCGGGGCAGCACGTGGAACCGCCCGATCCCGCGTATGACACGGCCGGTGTGGCGGACCTCCACCTCGTGTGGGGGCCGCCAGCCGGTGACGTCCATCGTGTCCACGAACGACAGCGGGCCGACACCGGTGGACGCCGCGAGCCTGCTGCCCCTGCTGCGCCCGTCACCGGCCACCACCCACGCCCGGGTCAGCACCATCCACTCGTGATGCCTGGGCCAGTCGGTCAGCACGGCGAACACCCGATCCGGGCTCGCCTGCGCGTCCACCGCCACCGAGAGGGTCTCCACCCCAAGGGTCCTACCCCAGGAAGCGGATGTCGCGCGCGGGGGCGTCGCCGGCCGCGAACTCCAGCAGGCGCTCGCCCCCCCCGTTCTCGTCCCGGTAGGCGACCAGATCAAGACCCTTCACGACGGAGCGCAGCCCGGTCAGCCCCGACCAGACCTGCATGTCCTTTACCGACGCCGGACCGAAGGCGCGCAGATAACGCAGCACCATGTCGCCGGCGGCCGAGCCGTCGCCGAGCGGGCGGCCCAGCCACGACTCGGCGGGGACGTGCCGGGCCTGGCCCGAGGCGCCCCACACGCCACGCGGCGGCACCTGCACCAGCGGCACTGCCGCGCGTACGGCCTGGGCCAGCGCGTCGTGGCCCGGCCACCGCTCGCCGAGCAGCTCGTCGAGCTCCGCGAAGCTCAGCGGCCGCTCCTCCATGAGGGCGCGGGCGGCGCTCGCCACCTCGCCGAGATCCACCCCGCCGAGGCGCCTGCCGTACGACGTGCGCAGCAGCCGGTCGAGGAGCGGCTGCACGACCGGGCGCAGGGCGAGGCAGTCGTCGGCGCTGACCAGGTGGATGGTGCCGCGCATCAGCACGATCCGTACGGCACTGCGGTCGGTGAGCAGCCCGGCCAGGTCCTCGTGCCGGAAGCCCCGCAGGCGGGTCCAGAGGCCGACGTAAGGTGAGAGAGGAGTCTGCGACTGCATGCCGACCAGGTGCTCGATCGCGGCAAGAGCCTTGACGTCGTGGCGACGCAGCAGCATCTGGCGGTCGAGCAGCGCGCGGTTGAGCAGTGTGCGGTCGAGCAGTGTGCGGTCGAGCACGCGTCGGGTCAGCACACCGCAAATCTAACGACCGGCACCGACAGAACCGGGGGAGTGCCGATGAGCAGAATTGACGTCCCGCACTGGGCCGCCCGGCTGCGAGCGCTGCGCCGCGGCCGCCTGTGGAGGCGCCGGGACCTGGAAGAACGGCTGAACGAGGCCGCGGAGTAGACCCAGGAGACCGAGCCCCCGCCCGCGGAGGCGGTGCGCGCATGGGAGACGGGGGAGCGGCGGCCGGATCCCGGCCATGTCGAGCTGCTGTCCCGCGTCTTCGGCATGGACGAGGCGGACCTGTTCGTCGGTCCGTCGTCGGGCACCGTGCTGTGGCACCACCTGACCGGCATTCCGCTGATGCCGGGCCTGTTCTCCGAAGAGGAGGAGGAGCGGGTCGGCCGGGCCGTCGAGCGTCCCTGGCGCGCCGACGCCGCCACGGCCGGCTACTTCGAGCGGATGCTCGACGCCTGCGCCGCGCCGTACGCGCGGCCCGCCGATCTCGTGGCGGCGCTGCGGCCCGTCTTCGCGGGCATCGAGGCGTTCCGCCGCGACGCCGGGTCGTCCGTGCGGGGTGCGCTGGTCGCGCTCGCCGCCCGCGACGCCGAGCTGATCAGCGGGATGGGGCACGAGGCGGGCGACGCGCCGGGGGCGCGGGCCTGGTCCGACCGGGCGATCCGGGAGGCACACGAGACCGGCGATCCTCTCACCGAGGCCTTCGCGCTGGTCCAGCGGGCCGGGCTGGTCGACGCCGCCGAGCCGGGCGAGATGGTCGCGGCGGCCGTGGCCGCCCGCGAGCGTGCTGGGGTCCCGGCCGAGGTCGGCACGCTGTCCCGGCGGCACGAGGCCCAGGCGCACGCGCTGGCGGGCGAGATAGAGCCGTGCCACCGCTGCCTTGAGGAATGCGAGGCGGGGGCGGAGCTGTGCGCGGGCTGCCTGGTCGACCTCGGGCGGCCGGGAGGCGCGATCGAGATCCTTGAGAGCGAGCCGCCCCTGTCCGTGCCTGCCTATCTGGCCGCGTACGGGCTGGCCCGCAGGGCGCACGCGTACGCCGAGGCGCACGAGCGGGACCAGGCGGCCGACCTCGCCCGGCAGGCGCTCGCGCTGGCCCGTCGTACGGGTGCCGCCCGGGCCCTGCGTGAGCTGGGCCGCGTGCACCTGCCGCCGCCGGTGGAGGCGGGCAGGCGCGTACTCGTGTGACGACACGGCACTGTTAAGTTGTGGGCGTTTCGCCTGATTCTTCCTGAAAGGGACGCCCATGACGGCCGGATCCTCGTTGCCGCCCTCCCTGCTCCGGGCGCTGGCCCGGCCGGTCCCGCCGGGGAGCCTGGCCGACGTCGAGCACGTCGTCTTCGTCATGCTGGAGAACCGCTCGTTCGACCACTACTTCGGGCGGATGCGCGGGGTGCGGGGATTCGGCGACCGCAACGCGGTGTCCACCCGAGCGTGGCGGCCGATCTTCGAACAGGACGGCGTGCTGCCCTTCTCCGTACGGGAGGCGGCCGAGCGGGCCGGTGCCGACCCGATGCTGCTCGACACCCACGACCACACCTGGCTCGGCACCCAGAACGCCTGGGCCCTGGGCTGGAACGACGGCTGGGTCGCGAGCAAGGGGCCCGGCTCGATGGCCTACTACGACCGGCGCGACCTGCCCTTCCACTACGAGCTGGCCGACACGTTCACGATCTGCGACGCCTACCACTGCTCGCTGCTGAGTTCGACGACGCCCAACCGCAACTACCACATGACCGGTCACACGGGCTACGAGCCGGGCACCCGGCAGCGCGCGCTGGACAACGTCGCGTCCGAGGGGGCGGAGGGGCACCCGGGCTACGACTGGGTCACCGTGCCCGAGCTGCTGACGCGGGCCGGCCACACCTGGCAGGTCTACCAGGAGTGGGACAACTACGAGTGCAACAACCTGGAGTTCTTCCGGCCGTACGTGGCCGTGATGGACCGGCTCGGGCTGGGCAGCATGCGCGCGTTCTACGAGAAGGTGCGGGCGGCGGAGGACCCGGCGCCGTTGCTCGCGGAGCTGGAGGCGCGGGTGGCCGCCCTGGAGCCGGCCGACCGAGACCTCTACGACCGGGCGCTGCGCCGTGCCCCTGCGGGCGGCCTCGGGGAGTGGTTCGCCGCCGACGTCGCCGCCGGCCGCCTGCCCGAGGTGTCGTACGTCGTGCCCTCGCTGGCCGACTGCGAGCACCCGGAGGGATCGTCCGCCGTGGAGGGCGGGCGGATCCTCTACCGGCTGCTCGACGCGCTGGGGTCCCACCCCGAGGTCTGGGCGCGCACCGCGCTGTTAGTCACGTACGACGAGAACGACGGCTTCTTCGACCACGTGCCGCCGCCGGTCCCGCCCGGCGGCACCCCCGGGGAGTTCGTCGGCGGGCGGCCGCTCGGCCTCGGCGTCCGCGTGCCCATGATCGTCGTGTCGCCGTGGAGCGTGGGCGGCCACGTCTGCTCGGAGACGTTCGACCACACCTCGACCGTACGGTTCCTGGAGCGCCGGTTCGGGATCACCGCGCCGATCGGCGAATGGCGGCGCCGGGTGGCGGGCGACCTCACCTCCGCCTTCGACTTCGGCACGCCCATGACCCCGCCTCCCGTTTCGCCGCCGGTGGAGACCGCGGCCGCCCCGCGCTCGGTGCCGGCCGGGAACCGGTGGTATCCCCAGGTGCCCGATGAGCAGCGGATGCCGGTGCAGGAGCCGGGGGTCAAGCCCGCCCGCGCGCTGCCGTACCAGCCGGACGCGGAGGCGGTCGTGCGCGGACGGGCGGTGGAGATCGCGATGCGCAACTCCGGCACCGCCTCCGCCCACTTCATCCTGTACGGCTACCTCGGCGAGGTCGCCACGCCGCTGCACTTCGACGTGCTCGGCACGGCGGAGGAGGTGGTCTACTTCCCCTGCCCGACCTACGACCTGGTGCTCGTCGGGCCGAACGGGTTCCGCCGGGAGTTCCGGGGCGGGACGGCCGACCCGGTGGAGGTCACCAGTGCGATCGACGCCGCGGCCCGCGCCGTCGTGATCGACGTGGCGAACCCTGGACCCCTCCCCGCCGAGGTGTCGGTCACCCCGCTGGCCTACGGAGGCGAGGCGCGTACGGTACGGGTCGAGCCGGGAGCCACCGCCCGCGTCGAGTGGCACGCCCCCACCGGGTGGTACGACCTGGTGATCGGCGTGGCCGGGCACAGTGGGCATGACGGGTTCGCCCGGCGGCTGATGGGACACATCGAGAACGGCCGCCCGAGCGTCACGGGGTGACGCCCGGGCCGGGTACGCGGGTCAGGAGCGGACGAGCGGCGTGTCCACGAGGTGCTCGGCGAGGAACCACGCCTGCAGCTCACCCGTACGGATGACCTCGGAGACGAGCAGGTCGTTGGTGCCGTCGTCGCCCATCTCGGCGGCACGGGAGGCGGCGTCGTGTGCGGCGACCAGGATCGTCTCGTGCGCCTCCAGGAGCCTGGAGAGCATGGCGGGCACCTCCTCCACGCCGTCCGGCGGGCGCGGGATCACGGTCATCTCCGCCACCTGGCGGGGATCGCCGACCGCGACGCCGCCGAGGGTCTGGATGCGTTCGGCGACGGCGTCGATGATCGGGAGCTGTTCGCTCGCGTGCTTGTCGAGGAGCAGGTGGAGCTGGTAGAAGGTCGGGCCCCGCATGAGCCAGTGGTGCTTCTTGTAGAGGCTGTAGAGGATCTGCGTGTCGGCCAGGATCTGGTTGAGCCGCTGGCAGGAGTATTCGCGGGTCTCCCTCGACATCCCGACCGGGAAGTCGCGCACGGTGCCGAACGCCTGTATCTCGGTGCCCCTCTGGTGAAGCCAGGGCTGGCTGCTCTCACGCATTTTGGAGGAAGGGTTGACGCTCAAGATGTCTCTCCTCGCTCAGTAGGTTTGTCCCCAATAGGGAGTCTTTCGCCGGGCATGACCTTTAAACGCCTGCTTAGGGCATATATCCCAAGGTGAACCATGTCACACCGGTTATCCGAGTGGTGCTCGCGTTGGTGCTGCTCGCGGTGACCGGCTGCGGCGGCGGCGAGGGGAAGACGCTCACCGTGTTCGCCGACACCTCGCTCACCGGGACGTTCGGCCCGCTCGGCAGGACGTTCGAGGCCACCCATCCCGGCGTCGCCGTACGGTTCGACTTCGGCGGCAGCGACGCGCTGGCGCGGCGGATCGCGGGGGGAGCGCGCGCCGACCTGTTCGCCGCGGCAGGAGAGGCGGCCATGCGCGCGTCGAGGGCGCCGAACGCGCGGGTCTTCGCGCGCGACAGCCTCCAGATCGCCGTGCCGAAGGGGAACCCCGCCCACGTCGCGAACCTGAAGGACCTGGCCGCCCCCGGCGTCACGGTGGCCCTGTGCGCCGAGACGGCGCCGTGCGGGACGGGCGCGGGCATCGCGCTCGCCGACGCGGGCGTGACCGTCACGCCGGCGAGCCGGGAGCGGGACGCCGCGGCGGCGCTCGACAAGGTCAGGCTCGGGAAGGCGGACGCCGCGCTGGTCTACCGTACGGACGTCAGGGCGGCGGGGGGAGCGGTGGAGGGCGTGGACGTCCCCGAGGCGGCGAAGGCGGCCCTCGACTACCTGGTCGCGACCGTCCCCGGCACCGAGAACATCGCCCTGACCAGGGAGTTCGTCGACCTCCTCCTGTCCAATGAGGGCCGCAGGGTGCTCGCGGGCGCCGGCTTCACCCCTGTGACAGGGTGACCTGCGGGCTCTCAGCGAGCCGCGCCGCCGTACGCTCGGCCGTGGCCCTGGCCCAGCGGCCGGTCGTCAGGAGGGCGACCGCCAGCACGATCAGGCCGTACAGGGCGTTGACCCGATGGGCCGCGGCGCTGGAGGCCATCGATCCCGCGATGGCCACGCCGAGAGACTGGCCGACCTGCCTGCTGGTCGAGGCGACCGCGGCGGCCACCCCCGCCTGCGCGATCGGCATCCCGGAGACCGCGGTGTTGGTGATCGGAGGGTTGAGCAGGCCGAACCCGACACCGAAGATCACGTAGATGCCGAGCAGCAGCGGAAGCGGCGTGGTGAGCGTCACCTGCGACAGCAGCCACCCGGCCACGGCGAGGCACACGCCCGCGACGACGGACGGCAGGCGCGGGCCGCGGGTGCCGACGAGCCGGCCCGACAGCGGCCCCACGACCGTCGTGATCCCCGCGACCGGCAGCGTGCACAGCCCCGCGGCGAGGGCGGAAAGACCGCGATGGCTCTGCAGATATAGCGTGTTGAGGAACAGGAAGGCACCCAGGGAGGCGAAGCCCGACACCGCCATGACGGCCGCGCCCGAGAACGGCGCGCTGCGGAAGAACCGCATGTCGATGAGGGGTTCGGGCCTGCGCAGCTCCCAGATGATCAGCGCGGCCAGGGCCGCCGCCGCGAGGATGAAGCCGACGGCGCTCACGGCGGGGCCCGCGGCCCGGCCCTCGATGATCCCGTACGTGAGCGTGCCGAGCAGGACGATGACCAGCAGCTGCCCGATCGGGTCGAGCCTGCGCGCCGACGGCGCCTTCGACTCCGGGACGAAGCGCCAGGTCAGGAACAGGGCGAGCAGGCCGATCGGCACGTTGATCCAGAAGATGGCCCGCCAGTTCACCGTGTCGGTGAGCAGGCCGCCGACGACCGGGCCGAGCGCCATGCTGACGCCGACCACGCCGCCCCACACGCCGATCGCCTGGGCCCGCTCCCTGCGGTCGGTGAACGTGTTCGTGATGATCGACATGGCCACCGGGTTGAGCATCGACCCGCCGACGGCCTGGACGATCCGGGCGGCCACCAGCCAGCCCAGGCTCGGAGCGAGGCTGCACAGCAACGACCCCGCCGTGAAGACCACCAGGCCGGTCTGGAACGTGCGGCGGCGCCCTATCCGGTCGGCCGTCGAGCCGGCCAGCATCAGCAGGCTCGCGAGCGTCAGCGTGTAGGCGTCCACCGTCCACTGGAGGCCGGAGATCGGGGCGTGCAGGTCGTGCCCGAGCGACGGCAGTGCGACGTTGACGATCGTGTTGTCGAGAGACACGATCAGCAGGCTCATGCAGCAGATGAGCAGGACGAGTCTCCGCCGCCGGCGGGTCATTTGCGACACCACATCACACAACCGTACAGATCTGGTCAGGTGGTGCTTGCGGCAGGGCAAACCGAATGAAATTCTGGCTCGCATGCGTGCGACGGCTAACGGCATCGAGATCTGCTACGAGGTGTTCGGCGAGCCCGGGGGACGTCCGGTCGTCCTCATCATGGGGCTCGGAGCACAGATGATCAGCTGGCCCGAGGAGTTCATCGGCCTGCTCGTGGAGTCGGGTCACCGCGTCGTCCGGTTCGACAACCGGGACGTGGGCCTGTCCACCCACTTCACCCCGGCGGACGGCGACGCGCCCGCCCCCTCCTACCTCCTGGACGACATGGCCGACGACACGGCCGGCCTGATGGACGTGCTGGGCTGGGAGAGCGCCCACGTGGTGGGCGCGTCGATGGGCGGCATGATCGCCCAGGCCCTCGCCATCCGCCACCCCGCCCGGGTCCGTACGCTGACCTCGATCATGTCCACCCCCGGGCCCCGCGTGGGGCGGGCGACCGAGGAGGCCATGGCTGCGCTGACGGCGCCCGCCCCGCAGGACCGCGACGGGGCGATCGCCCGCGCCCTGGAGAACGCGCGGGTCATCGGCTCTCCCGGCTACGAGATGGACGTCGAGCGGATCACCCGCCTGGCCGGGGAGGCCTACGACCGGGCGTTCGACCCCGCGGGCACCGCCCGGCAGTTCATCGCGATCCGGAGGTCGGCCGACCGTACGGAGGGGCTGCGCGGGCTCTCGGTGCCCGCGCTGGTGATCCACGGCGAGGACGACCCGCTGGTCACCCTCGAAGGCGGGACCGCGACCGCGGACGCCATCCCCGGCGCGAAGCTGCTGACCTTCCCCGGAATGGGCCACGACCTGCCCCGCCCGCTCTGGCCGGTCATCGCGGAGGCGATCACCGAGTTGACCGGGAGGGTGTGACCCGGCCGGGTGGTCATCCGCGTCCGGCGAGGGCGGCGATCCTGTTCGCCGCCCTGAGCCCCTCGATCCGGAGCTGGCGGAGATCGGCTCCCTGACACGTGCGGACGGCGAGGACGAGCGTGGGGCCCGCGGCGTAACACGCGGTGTGTCCCTGGGTGCCGGAGATCAGCGTCTCCTTCAGCAGCCCGATCCTGGCGAGGTCGGTCATCTTCCGGCTCAGCGACAGCAGCGCCGACGTGAGCGCCGCGGTCTGCTCGGTGTCGGCGGTCAGGTCCGTCGTCACGAGCATGCCGTCGATCGTGCAGGTGAGCGCTCCCGTGATCTCGGGCGCGCGTTCGCGCAAAGCGACGAGCTCCTCGTGTATGCCGTGATGTACGTCGTGGCGCAGATCCACCGGGACACCCTTTCCCCGCACAGCCGGTGCAGCGCGGCCAACACTAGAGGAGCAGGTGGACGGGCATCCCAGGCCGAAAACGGCTCGGATAAATGGATTAGTCCGGAAGAATAAGAATTCTTCCTCTTGGAATGGTAATTCCGATTTTCGTGAGCTTTCCTCATGTCGTCGGGGCCGGCACGTGCACCGCCGTACGGTGGCGAGAATGGGAGGCGTGGAACGGATTCTCGTCAGCGCCTGCCTGCTCGGCAGCCGGGTGCGCTACGACGGCGGGGCCAAGACCAGCGACGACGAGCTGCTCGCCCGCTGGCGCGCCGAGGGACGTCTGGTGCGGTTCTGCCCCGAGGTCGAGGGCGGGCTGCCCGTTCCCCGGCCGCCCGCCGAGATCGAGGGCGGCGCGGGCGGCGCGGCCGTCCTGGCGGGCGAGGCCCGGATCCTGACACCGGAGGGCGACGACGTCACCGCCGCGTTCGTCTCCGGGGCGCGGCAGGCCCTCGCCGTCGCCCAGTCCCGCGGCGTACGGGTCGCGATCCTCAAGGAGGGCAGCCCGTCGTGCGGGTCCCTGCGGATCTACGACGGGAGCCACCGGGGGAGGACCACTCCCGGGCAGGGCGTGACGACCGCGCTGCTCGAGCTGAACGGCATCCGCGTCTTCGGCGAGGACCGGATCCCCGAGGCCGCTCAGTATCTTGCGAGCCTTGTCAGGGAGACAGGGGATCCGACGTGACGATCACGGCCTTCTCGTCGGGCTTGTGCACCAGGACGTTGTCCACGTAGGACCGCACCGCCGCCTCCAGGCCGACGTCCCTGCCCGCGGCCTCCGACATGTACCAGCGGTGGTCGAGCACCTCGTGGAAGAGCTGGGCGGGCTCCAGCTTGCGCCGCAGGTCGGCCGGGATCGCGTTCACCACCGGCTGGAACACCTCGGCCAGCCATCGGTGGGCCACGATCGCCTCGTCCTCGTGCCGCAGGCCGGTGGACACCCGGAACGAGTCGAGGTCGTTGAGCAGCCGCCTGGCCTGGTTCTCCTCAACGTCGAGGCCGGTCAGGCGCAGCAGGCGGCGCTGGTGGTGCCCGGCGTCGACGACCTTCGGCCGGACGATCAGGCGGGACGTGCCGGCCTTGCGGCGCACCATCATCTCCGCGACGTCGAAGCCGAGCGAGTTGAGGCGGCGCACCCGCTGGTCCACGCGGTGCCAGTCGACCTCCTCGATGATCTCGTCCTCGGTCAGCTCGTCCCACAGCCGCTGGTAGCGCTCGACGAGCTGCTCGGCGAAGGCCAGCGGGTCGATGGTCGGGTGGAGCAGCCCGCCCGCCTCTAGGTCGAGCATCTCGCCATAGATGTTGACGTGCGCCACGTCGATGTCGTGCGACCGCTGGCCCTCGCTGATCGCCGGGTGGAGCTCCCCGGTCTCGGCGTCCACCAGGTAGGCCGCGAACGCCCCGGCGTCCCGCCGGAACAGCGTGTTCGACAGCGAGCAGTCGCCCCAGTAGAAGCCGCTCAGGTGCAGCCGTACGAGCAGGACCGCGAGCGCGTCGAGCAGGCGGATCAGCGTGTCGGGCCGCACCGACCCCGACAGCACCGCGCGGTAGGGCAGCGAGAACTGCAGGTGCCGCGTGATCAGGGCCGAGTCCAGCTCGGTGCCGTCCGGGGTGGTCCTGCCGGTGACGACGGCGACCGGCTCGACGGCGGGGGCGTCCTGCCGCGCCAGGTCCCACAGGAGCTGGTACTCCCGCTTGGCATACCTGGTGCTGATCTCCTTGATCGCGTACACCCGGCCGCTGAGCCGGGCGAAGCGCACCACGTGACGCGAGATGCCGCGCGGCAGCGTCACCAGGTGGTGGACGGGCCACTCTTCGAGGGGGACGTCCCACGGCAGCCGGATCAGGTCGGGGTCGCTCGGGGCGCCGGTGATCTGCAGGGGCACCAATCGCTCCTTATCTGGGGGCTTCTACCCAAGTGTCGCGGATAGAGTCGAGCGCTATGACGCTGGTGGACGAGTTCATTGACTGGTACCTGGCCGAAAACCCGGTCAGGGCATCCCTCCTCGGAGCCGACGGATACGACCGTACGCTGGGCGACCTCAGCGCGAGCGGCTTCGCGGCGAGGGAGCGGGCGGCCGAGGAGTGGCTGCGCAAGTTGTCGGAGGCGACGCCCGAGAGCCCCGAGGACGAGATCGACAGGGACCTGGTCGTCGCGCACCTGCGCGGGCAGATCGCGCAGGCCCGCTGGCCGGAGTGGCGGCGCGAACCGGCCGCCTACCTCGGGGTGATCTTCGCGTCGATGTTCACGCCGTTCCAGCAGCGCCTCAAGCCGGAGGCCGAGCTGGTCGACGCCGCCGTTGCGCGGCTGGCCGAGGTGCCCGCCGTGCTCGCCGCCTGCCAGGCCAACCTGGACCCCGGCCTCGCCGCCGGCCTGCTCGTCAAGCGCGGCCTCGACCAGGCCCGTACGGGACGCCGCTTCCTGACCGAGACGCTGCCCGCACTGGTCGGCGACCCGGACCTGCGGGCGCGGCTGGCGAGCGCCGCCGAGCCCGCCGCCGACGCGTTCGACGGGCTGGTCCGGTTCCTGGAGGGCTTCGAGGCCAGGGGCACCTGGCGGATGGGCGAGGAGCTCTACTCCGCGCTGCTGCGCGAGCAGGAGATGCTCGGCTATGGCGCCGCCGAGCTGCACGAGAAGGGCCGCCAGGCCTGGGCCGAGCTGGACGGGCAGATGACCGAGGTCGCCGCCCGCCTCGGCTCCGGGAGCTGGCGGGAGGCGATGGAGTCGCTCATGGACGACCACCCGCCGACCCTGGAGGCCATGCGCGCCGAATACGAGGCCGAGACGCAGCGGGCGCGCGAGTTCGTCCGCGAGCGCGGCCTGGTGACCTTCCCCGAGGGGGAGGTGTGCCGGGTCGAGCCGTCTCCGGAGTTCCAGCGGCCCATCATCGCCGTGGCCAGCTACCTCGCCCCGCCGCCGCTGTCGTCCTCGCGCGACGGCGTGTTCTTCGTGCCGTACACGCCGGACGGCTTCACCGAGGAGCAGGTGCGGCAGCGGCTGCGGACCAACTCCCGCCCCCAGATGCCCTCGATCAGCGTGCACGAGGCCTACCCCGGCCACCACTGGCACCTGTCCTGGATGGCCGGCAACCCGCACCGCGCCCGCAAGATCTTCCGTACGCCCTACTTCGTGGAGGGCTGGGGGCTCTACGTCGAGAAGCTCATGCACGAGCAGGGCTACTTCGACACGCCCCAGACCGAGCTCGCCCACCTCGACTGCCGCATCTGGCGGGCCGCCCGGATCGTGGTGGACACCGCGCTGCACTGCGACGACATGTCGATCGAGCAGGCGGAGGAGTTCCTGACCACGAAGGCGTCGCTGTCGCCGGGCACCGCCGCCGGTGAGGTCAGCCGCTACTGCGCCTGGCCCACCCAGGCGCCGTCCTACCTCACGGGCGCGCTGGAGATCGAGCGCATCCGGGCGGACTACACGGGCGACCTGCGGACCTTCCACGACACGATCGCGGGCTCCGGCGGCCTCCCGCTCGGCCTCGCCCGGAAGGTCGTCCTCGGTTAGGCGGTCTTGTCCAGCCGGTTGCGTCCAGCCGGTCGCGTCAGCCCTGCAGGGCGCGCTCGATGACGGCGGTGAGCTGGTCCTCGGTGAGCACCGTGGGCCGGCCCACCCCGAGGGCGCGGACGTAGACCTCGCACAGCCACTCCAGCAGGCGGGTCGCCTCGAACGCCTGCTTCATGCCGCCTTCATCGCCGCCGCCGATCGTCACCGCGCCGTGATTGGCCATCAGGGCGGCCTGCCTGCCCTCGATCGCCGCGATCACGTTGCGGGCCAGCTCCGGCGTGCCGTACGTCGCGTACGGGGCCACCCGTACGGCGCCGCCGAGCAGCAGGGCGTTGTAGTGGATCGGCGGCAGCTCGGTCATGGTCGAGGCGACCACGGTCGCGAAGACCGAGTGGGTGTGCACCACCGCCCGGGCCCCGGTCTCCCGATACAGCGCGAGATGCATCGGCGTCTCGGAGGAGGGCTTGCGCTCCCCCCGTACGACCCGCCCGTCGAGGTCGACCACCGGGCAGTCCTCCGGGCTCAGCCGGTCGAGCGCCACGCCCGATGGCGTGACGACCACCAGGTCACCGTCGCGGGCGCTCAGGTTGCCCGACGTACCGATCACCAGGCCGAGGGCCGCCGCCCGCCGCCCGTACTCGCACAGCTCCCGCCGCAGCGCGTCGACCTGCTCGCTCACCTGCTCGTCCGCCTGCTCGTCCACGCGGCGAATCTACACAATCGGCCGAGTTTCGTGATGTCCTGATCTCATGTACGAGGCTTCCGAATGGCGCCGGGAGGGAGACACGATCCGCAGGACCGTGGTCGCCCGAGACTTCCGTACGGCCATCGCGATCGTGAACGACATCGCCGAGCAGGCCGAGGCGCTCAACCACCATCCCGATATCGACATCCGATGGCGCACCCTCCACCTGGCGCTGACCACCCACGACGCCGGAGGCCTGACCGACCTCGACTACAAGCTCGCCGCCCGCATCGACGCCATCGTGGCCGACCACGAGTCCGGAAAGTCGTAGGTCACGGCCGGCGACGTGGGGCTCTCACACGCGAAACGGGCCGGGGAGCCGTGGCGGGTCGGCCCTGCGTCATCCTGGATTCCCGCTCGCGACGTTCTGCCGGAGTCTGCTCGGACAGAGGCTGCTCAGAGCGCGTTCAGGGCGGCGAGGAGTTGCTCCTCCTCGCGGGCGAAGTGGGCCTCCAACTCGGCCGACAGGCGGGCGAACCGGTCCTTGAGGGCGGCCGGGTCGCCGGAGCCCGCCTCGCCGACCGCCGCGCGCAGGTCCTCCCTGATCTCGGCCAGCCGCACGTGCTCTTCGCGCAGGCGGTCGAGAGCCGGGGCCAGCCCGGGGTAGGCCCGCTCCAGCAGGGGGAAGCCCCGCTCGCTCTCGTTGATGTGGTGCTCGTGGAAGGCCGTGCAGAAGGACAGGCAGCGCTCGCGCAGCGCCTCCTCCAGGCCACGACCCGGCAGGTTCACCGGGATGCCCGTGGCGGCCCCGTCCTCGGCCGCGTTCCCGGCCGCGTCCTCGACTGCGTTCCCGGCCGCGTCCTCGATCGCGGCCATCAGCGCGGCCATCTCCGCCCGCATCCCGTCGTGGATCCGTACAAGCTCGTCGCCGAGCGCCCGGGCGCGCTTGGGATCCCGCCGGTAGAGGGCGACGACAGGGATGACCCGGGAGGCTTTCTTCTGGTAGTCGGCGAAGACCGGCGCCACCTCGGCCTGCCGGGCATAGATGCGGTCGCGCTCCTCGCCCGACAGCGGTCTGGCCGTGGCGATGAACGTCTCGATCGCAGTCCCGTCGCCCACCTCGACGGTCACCGTGGGATTGGCCAGCAGGTTGTGATACCAGTCCGGGTGGCGTGGCGCGCCCGCGTTGGAGGCGAACACGAGGATCCTGTCCCCGTCACGCCGGCAGGCGACCGGGTTCGTCCGGGCGGCGCCCGTTCTGGCACCGGTGGTCGTCAGCAGGATCAGCGGTGTCCCCTCGAACGGTCCGCCGACCATGCCGGCGTTCGCCCGGAACTCTTCAATGATCTTGTCGTTCCATTCGGACATGCGACGATGGCTCCCCAGCCTCAGAAGTGTTTGCTTTGATAGCAAAGCTATTTTGGAGATCAATATATGTCAACGGATGACGGACTGAGCCTGGACGAGGGGATCCGTACCCTCCTGCTGCTGATGCCGCGTCTGGTAGGGCGTGCCAAGCGCATGCCCGTTCCAGAGTCGCTCCGGACGCTCGACCTGGCGCCGCGCCACCTGTCGCTGCTGTCCTATCTGCTGTTCGACGGCCCGCTCACGGTGAACGAGCTCGCCGCCCGCCTGGAGGTCGCCCCGGCCACCGTGAGCCTGATGGTGGGCGACCTGAGCCGCAAGGGCGTCGTGGACCGCCGTGAGGACGATGCGGACCGCCGCCGGACGATCGTGAGCATCGCCGAGGCCAACCGGGAGGCGGTCGACGCCTGGCTCGCCCGTGGCGCCAGTGCCTGGCGCAGCGCCCTTGAGCCGCTGACGAGCGAGCAGCGGCGCATGTTCGTCGAGACGCTCCGCTCGTACGAGCGAGCCGTCACCGGTGACGCCGAGTAGCCGGCCGGATTTCCGTCTCGCCTGTGACCCCAGCTCAGAGGGCTTGCGAGCTTGCTTCCTGCTCACTCAGCGTGAAAGAATCCATACATCAGTTCGAATCGAGTGAGGAGGGTGTGATGGATCTGTTCGATATCGATCCTGAGCGCCTTCGTCATTCGAACAATCCCGACGACGGCTGGTGGGACCGTCTGATCGCCAATTCGCCGCTGTGGTCGTCCGACGGCTCATCCGCCCGCGATCCCTTCCCGATCATCGACTTCGGGCTCCGGCAGCGCGCCGACGCACCCGTTGCCGAGAGCACGAACGGCCCGGTGGCGGACGCCCCAGGCGCCGAGACCACGGACGGTCAGGGCGCCGATACCGACTGCGCAGATGCCACGCGTAGGACCGCCGCCGGTGCGGCTGCCGCTGGCGCGGATATCGCGCGTTGGGCCGCCGACAGCGCGGGATCTGACGCGCGTGCCGCCCGTGAGGCTGCCGATTGCGCGGATGGCACTGGTGCGAATGCCGCTGGCGCGAACGCCGCGCCTTGGACCGCCGACAGCGCGGGATCTGACGCGGGTGCCGCCCGTGGGGACGCTGATGGTGCGGCTGCCGCCGGTGCCGTGCGCGGGGCTTGTGATGGTGCGGCTGCCGCTGGCGCGAATGGCCCTGACGCGGATGCCGCCCGTGGAGATGCCGCTGGCGCGGATGGCGCTGGCTTTGGTGCCGCGCGTGGTGCTGCCGATGGCGCGGACGCTGCTGGCACAAACGGCACTGGCGCGAATGACCTTGGCGCGGCCGGCCCGAGTGCTGGTGCGGGTGCGGGTGCTTCTGACGGTGTGGGTGGGCGTGATCGTGGTCGGGGTCGTGGTCGGGGTGGTGTGCGGTCGTCGTGGGTGGTGGTGGGGTCGGTTCGTGAGGTGGCCCAAGAGCTGGCGCTGACGCCGCTTCCCGATGACGTGGATGTGTGCCTGGCCGAGGCGGAGGAGTTGCTGTTCGCCCGGGATCGGATCACCAGCGCCCTGGCCGATCGGGTGGGGCGGGTGCATCGTGCGGGTCAGGCCAGGCAGCATGGGCATGCCTCCACCCGGTGCTGGTTGCGCACCAGTGGGGGGATGACGGTGGGTGGTGCGGGCCGCCTGCTCACGTTGGGGGCGGAGCTGCCGCGCCTCCCCGTCGTGCGGGAGAAGTTCGCCACAGGGGAGCTGGCGGCGGGGGTGGTGGAGGCCATCTGCGCCGCTGTGGCCGGGCTATCGGATGAGCAGGCCGGCCTGGCGGAGCCGATCTTGGTGGACCTTGCGGGCAAGGCCGGGGCGGCGGAGGTCGCCAAGGCAGGCCGCCATCTGCGGGCGGTGCTGGACCCCGATGGGGAAGAGCGGGATGAGCGGGCCGATTACGGGCGGCGGTTCCTGCGGGTCCGCCCGGGCAAGGGCGGCGGCGTGGAAGGAGAGTTCTACCTGCCGCGTGAGGCCGGCGCCCGGTTGATGGCCTTGTTGCAGGCGTATGCCAAGCTGAGGGCACAGGGTGATGACCGCCCGCTGACGGTACGCCAGGCGGACGCGCTGATCGCCCTGCTGGAGCAGAAGATCGCCACCGAGCTCCTCGTCGTGGTCAGCGCCGAATCCCTCCCCACCGACCCCGAAACCACCGACCCCACCGACGACAACCCACACCCCGCCGACGACACCAGCGACCCGGCCACCCAAGACCCCGCCGACCCGGCCACCCAAGACCCCGCTGCCCCGGCCACCGAAAACACCGCCGCCGACGACGCCGTCTCAGACGTGATGGGCGACCCGGGTGCTGCGGGCGGCGCCGACGGCCCCGAGACCCCGGACGGGCTCGACATCGCCGAGGCTGTCCCCGCCACCGACCCTGCCGCTGGCTCTGGCGACGCTGCGACCGGACTTCGCGATGAGGAGCCTTGTGGCTGGGGAGCCGGTGAGCGCGGGGCCGGTGAGCGCGGGGCCGGTGAGCGGCGGCCCGGCGAGTGCGAGCCGCGCGACACCGCAAGCACCGCCGCTGCTGAGGGCGACCACGCCGCGAACGCCGACTCCGCCGAAGACGACAACATCACGAGCGCTGGCTCTGCCGAGAGCGACGAGACCGCGCCCGCCAAGGGCGATGGGTGGGATCGCGGCGCGGCCCGGTCCGGAGCAACCCACGCCCGGCGGGGTGCGTCAGCATGGCCTGCTCACGGTGGCGGGCATTGGCACACAGCGCCTTCGCACGCTGCCCCTTCGGACACAGCACCTTCGGACATAGCACCTTCGGACATAGCGTCTTCGGGCGCGACGGCTTCGGATGCGCCGCCATCGCAGGCGGCGCACTCGCAGGCAGCGCCTACGGAGGTGGCGCCTTCGGAGGCGGCGTGGCCGGACCCTCCTCCCGAGGACGCCTCCGTACGTCACACCCACGCCGGGCCTGGGCCTGCGGGGGACTGCCGGCATGGCCACAGCACGTGCCGGTGCGACGGCCAGGGCGCGTGGCGGTGCAGTGGCGAGGTGCGCTGCTCGCGTGCGACGCAGGCGTCGGGGACATCGGGACCGTCGGGAGCGACGCCCGGCGGGCCCGGACCGGAGCGGGAGACACCACCCGGATGGGCATCGGGAACGGCACCGGGAGCCAGGCGAGCGACACCGGAGACGGCGCAGGAGGCATCGCAAGGAGCCGCACAGGGGGCATCGCGGGGTGCATCACCGGGAGCAGCTCCCGGGGCGTCACCCGCAGCAGCACCGGGTGCGTCGGCGGGCACGATGCCCGGGGCGATCCTGGGGTCGGCGCTGGGAGCGTCGGCAGGCACGTTCCTGGGTGCGTCGTTGGGGATGGCACCGGGGACCGCGCCGGGGTTGTTGCTGGCGACGGGGCAGGTGCTGCCCGTCTCCAGCGTGCACCGCCTCGCCCGCACCTCGACTCTGGTGCGGATCGTCATGAACGCCGACGGGCAGGTGCTCGACATGGGGCGCAAGGTCCGTCTGGCGACTCCTGCCCAGCGGCGGGCCATCTTCGCCCGGTATGCCACGTGCTGGGTCGACGGCTGCCCGCTCCCGGCGACCATGTGCCAGATCGACCACGCCGACAACTGGAGCACCGGCGGCCTCACGGACCTGAAACTCCTCGGCCCGGCCTGCCAGTTCCACAACCGCGACCGCTACCAGCACCCCGACCGCTACACCCGCCGCAACGTAGGCGAAGACCGCTGGGCCTTCACCTACCAGCGCCTCGGAAGAACCCGACGACTACACGAGTAAGACGGGGCACACAGGGAGCGCGACGCGGCACCGAGCGACGCGCGGACCGGCCCGGACGGCTGCGCGAGTGAGGCGGGAGGCACAGAGGGCGACGCGCAGGCAGGCCAGGCGCGGGGAGTGAGGCGGGAAGCACCGGGCGGGTGGACGCGCGGGCAGGGAGGCCCGGACGACGCACAGGGCAGGCCCGGGCGGACGCGCGGACAAGTTCGGCGGCTGCGTGCATGACCATCAGGACCGAGGAGCGAGGCCCGACGCGAGGCACGAGGCACGAGGCGAGGATCGCCGGTGCGCTGTCCGTTGGGCGTCATAGTGCTCCGCACATGAGGCCTCACGGTGCCCGTCGGGGCTTCACGCTGTTCCCTAGGGCCAACACATGCTCCCTGGGGCTTGATCTGCGTCGTAGTGCTGCGTGGGGCTTCACAGTGCTTCGTCGGGATTACCCCGGTGGGATCGAGGGAGCGGAGCGGAAGGGAGCGAGGACCGCAGCGAAGGCCCAGCGGAGCGGGCTTCGCGAGGACCGTGCCGACCCGACCGACCCGGCTATGGGGCCGTGGACAACCCCCTAGCCAGTAGAAGCCCGGCTAGTCGAACAGGCCGGGCGGGGGAACGGGGGCGAGGACGGCGTCGCCGTCGGAAATGGGGGCGGCACCTGCGACCAGGCGGGTCAGGTCGTCGTCGGCCACGCATCGCGCCTGGGTGAGGCCGCCCGCGGCCTTCCTGGTGAGCGCCTCGATCGGCAGGTCGCCGGACGAGGCGGCCAGGATGACGTTGCCGAACCTGCGCCCGCGCAGGATGCCGGGCTCGGCCAGCAGCGCGGCATGCGGGAAGACCCGGCTCACCGAGGAGGCGACCCGCTTGACGAACGGCAGGCCCTTGCCGTCCGCGACGTTGATCAGTGCCATGCCGGAGGGGCGCAGCACGCGGGCGATCTCCGCCATGTATTGGACGGTCGCCAGCTCGACCGGCATCGTCGCGCCCGAGAACGCGTCGAGCACGAACAGGTCGGCCGAGTCGTCGCCGAGGGCCGTCGTGGCCGCGCGGCCGTCCGTCACCCGGACCTTCAACCGCGGCACCGACTTGAGGTTGAGCTGGTCGCGTACGAGCTGGACGAGTGCGGCGTCGGGTTCCACGACGATGTGCCGGGAGCCGGGCCGCCGCGCGGAGATGTAGCGCGGGATCGTGCAGGCCCCGCCGCCGATGTGGACGGCGTCGAGCGGGCCTTCGGGCAGGCAGTCGATCACGCTGGCCATGAGCTGCGTGTACGAGAAGTCCAGGTAGGTGGGATCGGTCAGATCGACGTACGACTGAGGCACGCCGTCCCTGATCAGCATCCACCCGTCGGGCCGGTCGAGGTCGCGCAGGAGCTCCACCTCGCCGAAGGACACCGGATAGCGGCCTGGCAACGGTTCTTTGCTCCTCGCCACCTATGACTCCTTTCGCGTGATATGAGAACCGTATGCGGAACAGGGCCCTGCTCGCCCTCGTCGTGGTCGCCGCGGGCATCTTCGTCTTCGGCGTTGCCGGACTCATTGTGTCCGGCAGGCAGGAAGCGAGTTCGGACTTCGTCGCCGCGCCGCGGGGGACGCCCGCGGGAGGGGGCCCGCAGACGCTCCAGCTCCGCCCCGACTCGTCCCCCGAGCCGTCTCCAGAGCCGTCTCCCGAGAGCTCGCCGGAGGGCTCCCCGGACCAGACGGCCGCCGCCTACTTCCAGGCCTGGGTCAAGAGCGACTACGACGCCATGCGCGAGCTGGTCGACGAGCCCCCGGACGACTTCGCGGACCAGCACCGCGAGTTCGAGGACGCCGCCCTCTCCAAGTCGCTGCGGATCACGGTGGGCAATCTCGTACGCACCGGGAACGACACGGCGGAGATCCCCTTCACCCAGGACCGGGACGAGCAGGACGCCGGCACCTGGCGCTTCGACTCCAGTCTCCATCTGGCCGTACGCGATCTCACCTGGAAGGTCGTCTGGACGCCGGCCGTCCTGCATCCGGACATCCAGCCCGGCGGCAGCCTCGTCAGGACCGAGCCCGAGGCGGGGCCGCTGCGGCCGGTGACGAGGGGAGGGCGGGAGTTCCCGCAGAACTCGGGCGCCGAGGCGTACATCGACAACCTGATGAACCAGGGGGTGGCGCCCACGACGGGGGTGGCCGTGGGATGGGCGCTTGAGGTCGAGAACCCGGGCATGCCGGCGAAGACCGTTCTGTCGTACAAGCCGGAAAAGCGGCCCGTCGGCGTACGGACCACGATCGACTATGCGACGCAGGTGGCGGCGGCACGGGCGCTGGACGGCGTGCAGCGGGGCGCCCTCGTGGCCGTACGGCCGTCCACGGGGGAGATCCTCGCGGTGGCCGACCGGCTGGGCGGCCGGGGGGCGTTCGAGCGGAAGTACGCCCCCGGCTCGACGTTCAAGACGATCACGGCGGCGGCGCTGCTCGCGAACGGGCTGTCCCCGGACAGTTCGGTGGAGTGCCCGGCGTCCTACCAGATCCCCTTCAATCGGTCGATCCCGAACTACCAGAACGAGGACCACGGGACGATCACGCTGCGCCAGGCGTTCGCGCTGTCGTGCAACACCACGTTCGCCCGGCTGACGATCGAGCGGCTGAACGCCGACACGCTGGTCGACCAGGCCAGGGCGTTCGGCTTCGGCGAGGGGGAGGGCGGCGGCGCGGGCACGTGCGGCAGCCTGCGGCGGCCGGAGAACCCGGACGCGCTCGCCGAGGACTCCTTCGGGCAGGGCACGGTGGAGGCGACCCCGCTGTGCATGGCGCTGGTCGCCGCCGCGGTGGAGAGCGGCGAGTGGCGGCCGGCCCGCCCGCTGGCGGACGAGGCGCCGCAGGGGGAGCTGCCGCAGAGCGTGCCGCTGCCGTCCAACGTGGCGGAGGGGCTGCGTTCGATGATGAGCGCGGTCACGGCCGACGGGACCGCGGCCGGTTCGGGGCTGCCGCAGGGGACGGCGGGTAAGACCGGCACCGCCGAGGACTGGCACGGCGGGCAGGACCACGCCTGGTTCATCGGCTATCGGGGCGACCTCGCCTTCGCCGTGTTCGTCGAGCACGGCGGCACCGGACGTGGCGCCGCCGTCCCGATCGCGGCCCGCTTCCTGAAGGCCCTCTGAACCCCAGCTTCACACGCCGGGCCAGGCGAACCGGTGGGTGTGGATGCCGAAGTAGGTGAACGCCTCGGCCCTGGTGACGCCCGGCACCCGCTTGATGTGGTCGTTGAGCACGGTGAGCAGCTCGGCCGGCTCCCGGCACACCACCTCGGCGAACAGGTCGAACGAGCCCGCCGTGAGCACCACGTAGATCACGCCGGACAGCTCGCTGATCCGGTCGGCGACCTCGTGCACGTCGCTGTCGACGCGGACGCCGATCAGCGCCATGACCGGCAGGCCCAGCGCCATCGGGTCGGTGACGCCGACGATCTGCACGACTCCCTCGTCGCGGAGCCGCTGCACCCGTTGCCGTACGGCGGGCGCCGACAGGCCGGTGGCCTCGGCGAGCGCGGTGTAGGAGGCCCGGCCGTCCCGCTGCAGCTCGCGCAGCAGGATCCGGTCGGTGTCGTCGAGCGTCATGCGACCAGCTCCGCGACGGCCGCGGCGAACACCTCGTGGTGCAGGTGTACGTCGGCCTCGGTGGTGGCGGGGGACATCAGCGCCATGTTGTGGAACGGCGTGAGCAGCACGCCCCGGTTGGCCAGATAGACGTGCAGGTAGTCGTCCAGGCCGGGGTCGCCGGCCGCGTTCGACTCGCCGCCGTTGCGCGGGGCGGGGCGGGTGAAGCGATACTCGGCGCGCGCCCCGAGCTGGGTGACCGACCACGGCAGGCCGTGCGCGTCGATCACCTCCTGGACGCCCTTGGTGAAACGGGTCGCCAGCTCGGTCATGGCGGCGAACGCGTCGTCGGTGAGCACGTGCTCCAGCGTGGCGCGCATCGCCGCGACCGACAGGGCGTTGCCGGCCAGTGTGCCGCCGACGCCGCCCATGTCGACCAGGTCAAGCCCGTCCATCGCCTCGACGCGCGCGGCGACGTCGGCGGACAGGCCGTAGCCGCCGCTGGGGATGCCGCCGCCGATCGCCTTGCCGATCGTGACGATGTCGGGGCGCAGGCCCCACGCCTTCGTGCAGCCGCCCGGGCCCGCCGAGAAGGTGTGCGTCTCGTCGTTGATCAGCAGGCTGCCGTACCGCCGGGTCAGCTCGCGCACGCCCTCCAGGTAGCCCGGTTCGGGCAGCACGATGCCGATGTTGGTGAGAGCGGGCTCCATGAGGACCGCCGCGACGTCGCCGTACGCGAGCTCGCGTTCCAGCGCGGGCAGGTCGTTGAACTCGACGACGCGCGAGGTGACGGTGGGATCGACCGGAGCGCCGACGTTGCCCTCGCGGGACACCTGCCGGCCGTCCGGGCCGACCACGAGCAGCACCTCGTCGACGCTGCCGTGGTAGCAGTAGCTGTTCACGAGGATCTTGGGCCTGCCGGTGACCGCCCTGGCCAGCCGGATCGCCCATCGGTTGGCGTCCGTGGCCGTGAGCGAGAAGCTCCAAAAGGGCACCCCGAACCGGCGGCCCAGCTCGGCGCCGACCCAGGCGGCGTCCTCGGTCGGCATCATCACGGTCGCGCCGCCCCGGCGGCCGAACCGGTCGGCGACGGCCTCCACGGTCGCCTGAGGGGAGTGCCCGGCCATCGCGCCGGTGTCGCCGAGGCAGAAATCGACGTACTCGTGGCCGTCTAGGTCGGTGACGCGGGCACCGCGGGCCTCGGCCAGGTAGAGCGGGAAGCCGGCGGCCGTCTTGTTCATCCACGTCATCGGCACGCCGCCGAAGAGGTGGCCTCTCGCCTGCTCGTACGCGGCGGCCGAGCGTGGGTTGCGCTCCCGGAACGCGTCGCGTTCGCGGTCGAGCAGCCGGGCCAGGCGAGTGCGGTCGATCATCATCCCTGCCTCAGAAAAGATCGCGACATCCGGGTTAAACCACGGAATCTGAAGTAAAGGTACACAATCGCGTTCGAATCGTCAGCATGCGGCCCGTGGTGGGGTATCGGGCGCGGATCTACCCTCACGGCCTGAAAAATGTCCTCTTAAGGTGCTATCTAAGCGGAAACCCTTCACATAGAAGGCCAGATATGAGGGAATCATCTCGTATCCCAGCGTGACGCGGAGGCGAAATGGACCCCACCACTGTGCACGACGCCCTCGCACGGCACCTGCTCGTGGACGGTTACCGCCTCGTGCTCGACCTGGACAGGAGCGCCGGCTCCTGGCTGGTCGACGCCCGGGACGGCCGGAGATACCTCGACTTCTACACGTTCTTCGCGTCGTCGCCGCTCGGGATGAACCCGTTCGCCGACGACCCGGAGTTCGTGGCGCTGCTCGGCAGGGTGGCCGCCAACAAGCCGGCCAACTCCGACATGTACACCGTCCACCTCGCCGAGTTCGTGGAGACGTTCCGGCGGGTGCTGGGCGACCCCGAGCTGCCGCACCTGTTCTTCGTCGAGGGCGGGTCGGCGGCGGTGGAGAACGCGCTCAAGTGCGCCTTCGACTGGAAGAGCCGCTGGAATGAGGCCCACGGCCGCCACCCCGGGCTCGGCACGCGCGTCCTCCACCTCACCCGGGCGTTCCACGGCCGCGGCGGCTACACGCTCTCGCTCACCAACACCGACCCGGTCAAGACCGACAGGTTCCCGCGGTTCTGCTGGCCGCGCATCGACGTCCCCGCCATCCACTTCGGGGACGTCGAGCAGGCGGAGGAACGGGCGCTCGCTCAGGCCAGGGAGGCGTTCGAGCGGTTCCGCCACGACATCGCCTGCTTCATCGCCGAGCCGATCCAGGGCGAGGGCGGCGACAACCACATGCGTCCCGAGTTCCTCCAGGCGATGCAGGCGCTCTGCCACGAGTACGAGGCACTGTTCGTCGTGGACGAGGTGCAGACCGGCGTCGGCCTGACCGGCACCCCCTGGGCGTACCAGCAGCTCGGCCTGGCCCCCGACATCGTGGCCTTCGCGAAGAAGGTGCAGGTCGGCGGCATCATGGCGGGCCGCAGGGTGGATCTCGTGCCCGACAACGTGTTCAACGTCAGCGGCAGGATCAACTCCACCTGGGGCGGCGGCCTGGTCGACATGGTGCGCTCCCGCCGGATGCTGGAGATCATCGAGCGGGACGGTCTCATCCCGAGGGCGGCCATCCTGGGTGAGAAGCTGCTGGGCGCGCTCCAGAGCCTGGAGGCCGAGGGCCTGGTCGCCAACGCGCGCGGACGCGGGCTGATGTGCGCCTTCGACGTTCCCGACCCCGCCGGCCTGGTCACCCGGCTCCGGGAGGAGCGCGCGATCCTGGTCCTGCGCTGCGGCGAGCGGTCCGTACGGCTACGCCCGGCCCTGTCCGTCCAGCCGGACGAGCTTGAGTACGGCCTGGCCGGGCTGCGCGCCGTCCTCACCGGGGACCTGGCCGGGCGCTGACGACACAGGGGTTGACGGCGCCGGTGGCGTGGTCTCGGCACGCCACCGGCAAATGGCCGTCATGCGTGAATCCACGCCCAGTTTCGCGTAGATGCGGTTGACGTGGTTTTTCACGGTCTTCTCGCTCAGGAACAGCAGCCGCGCTATCTCACCGTTGGAGTGACCGGTCGCGATCAGCTCCATGACCTCGGCTTCTCGCTTGCTCAGCCCGTCGATTCTCATCCGGCCTCCGTAGAAGACGATCAGAGATCGCCGAGGCCCCCGCACGGCGGTTGTGAGGCAGCATAACCCGCATCGTCCACCTTTGGGGAAAAGTGCACTGACTTGCCCGGGTCAACGCCTCTCGTGGACCGTGACGGTTTCGAGATGCGGATCGGCGGCGATCTCGGCCGCGGTGAAGCGCTCGGTCACCCACCCGCCCCGCGAGAACAGGGCGGTCTGGTCGGCGTGGTGGGGCGACGCGGGGTTGGCGGACAGCGAGTAGGTGAGGACGGTACGCGTGCGCGGGCCGGCGGGGGTGAGCTCGACGGCCATCATGAAGCTCGATCCGGTGTCCACCTCCGGGTAGCGCCCGTCGGTGCCCAGCGGCCCGCCCGTGCGCACCCGGTCGAAGCAGCCCTCCCCTTCGGTGCAGCCGGGAATCGGGATCGAGGCGTAGCTCTGCGCCTGCCCGGGAGTGAGCGTCAGCGGGATCCCGTTCGAGCGGAAGAACCCCACGGCGTCGGCGAGGGCCTGCCGTACGGCCGGGACGTCCTTGAGACCGCGCGGGGTGGTCAGCGGGTGCGCGGGGTCGAACGGCACCCGCCACGGGCTGTAGGGGGGATCTCCGGCCTTGACGGGACGGCCGAGCCGCGTGAAGAACTCGCGCCAGAGGATCGCGCCCGCGCCGTCCAGGGTGGCCCGCCCGTCCCACTTCTCCAGCGTCCGGCAGCCCTCGCGTACGTCGTTCCGGGAGTCGGTGTCGCACATCTTGAGCAGGTCGTCGCGCATCAGCTCGAAGGTGAGGTCGCGCTTGCCGCGCACCGTCGCCTGCAAGGTGTCCAGCGTGAAGCCGGGCGCGCCGAGCCCGTCGGCCCCGGACAGCCGCTGGGCGATCATGTCGAGGCTGACCCGGGGGCGCGGCTGCAGGTCGGTGCCCGTCTTGCCGTACGCCGTGGGATAGCCGGTGAGCGGCTTCGCCGGGTTGGTCATCCAGTAGGTGTTGTTGGAGTTGGCGACGTAGTCGGCGCGGATCAGCGCCGGCTGCTTGGCGGGCCCGAAGATGCCCGGCACGACGGCGTCGCCGTCCCTGCCCCACAGGCACGCCGAGGTCGAGCCGTCCAGGACGTACGCGTCGAGGCCGGGAACGGGCGAGGGCTTGGCGCAGCGCTCGGCCTCGGCGTCGGTGACGTGGGGGACGACCGAGGTGTCGGCGAAATAGGCGGTGCCGCTCACGTCGGTGGCGAGGGTGTGGACGAACGGCATCCCCTGGTAGGTCCGCTGGGCCGCGCGCAGCTCGTCGAGGCTGCCCGCCCTGGCCATCGCCAGCCATTCGTCGGCCGCCCGCAGGTTGGCGGCGTTCGCGTCGGCCAGCGCGTACGCGGCCTCGTCGCTCTGCCCGACGGCGAGCACCGGGCCATAACGGGAGGTGAGGAGGGTGTGCTGGGAGACGGTGCCGTCCGGCAGCGTGACCTCCACCTCCTGCTCGCCCATCGGCTCCACCCGGCCGTCGACCGTGTAGCTGTGGCCGCCCGCGAGCGCCAGCCGATAGACGGTGAAGTGCTGCGCGTGGGTGACGGTGTGGGTCCAGGCGACCTTGGCGTTGTGGCCGATCTGGACGACCGGGGTGCCGTACAGGCTGCCGCCCGAGACGTCGAGCACGCCGGGGATCGTGAGCTGGACCTGGTAGAAGCGGCGGATTCCCTGCCAGGGGAAGTGCGGGTCGGCCAGCACCATGCCGCCGCCGTCCCGGGTGGCCGTACGGCCGAGCGCCCAGGCGTTGCTGCCCGCCGCGGGCATGGGCCGTGGTTTCCCGGGTCCGGCCATGCCGGTGATGGCCTCCTTCAGGCTGGAGCCGGAGGCCATCCGGCTGAGGTCGAGCAGGTTGGTCCACATGTCGGTGGCGCTGATCGGGCCGACCCACGCCTTGCCCCGGCACCGGGGATCGGGCAGGTTCGCCACCCCGGTGTCCTCCAGGTAGCGGTTGTATCCGGCGACGTAGCCGTCCACCAGGCGGCGCAGCTCGGCGCTCGGGCCGACCGGCGCGGGCCGGGCAAGCAGCCGCGGTACGACGCCGGAGCCGGCGATGCTCTTGTAGTAGACGTCGCTGGCGAGGTCGGCGACCGGCTTGGCGGGGTCGTCGGACTCGGCCTCCGGGCCGAAATAACGCGAGCGTTCGCCGCGCAGCGTCACCACCCAGGAGGCCAGCGTGCACAGGTTGTCCTGGGCGAAGGCGTAGCCGTACCCGAACCCGAGGCCGCCGTAGTCCTTGGCGGTGATGTGCGGGATGCCGTATTCGGTGCGCCGGATCGTGGCCGAGTAACCCCCGCCGGCCGCCGCCGTCGCGGGCGCTGCCGGGACGGCGGGGGCGAGCAGGGCCAGCGCGACCACGAGGGGTCGGAGCTTCATCGGTCTCCTATTCGAAACGCGCGTTGTCGGGCGTGGTCATGCGCCGCAGCAGCGGCAGCGTGGTGAGGATCACCAGCAGGGACGCGGCCAGGCCGCCGCCGAGCGAGGCGAAGTAGACGGGCCCCGGCATCGCGAGCGACGTGCCCTTCATCCGGAGAGCGTCGATGAGCGGCTCGGCCACGCCGAAACCGGCGGCCGCGGCGAGCACGGCGGCCAGCACGAGCGGCAGCGCCGACTCCAGCAGCACCACCGCGGCCAGGGTGCGCGTGGGCGTGCCCGCCAGCCGCAGCAGGGTGAAGGGCTGCCTGCGCTCCACCAGCCCGCCGCCTGCCGCGACCACGAGGCCGCAGGCGCCGGCGACCAGGGTGAGCCCGACCATGGCCAGCGCGATGTTCTCCGCCCGGGTGTACAGATCGGCCCTGACCTCCGCGACCTCGGCGAAGGTCATCGGCGCTTCGACGGTGTAACCGGCCAGCAGGGTGCGCAGCCGCTCCAGCGTCCCCGTGTCGGACGTGGTGATCATGACGGCCGCCAGGTCGAGCCCGTCGGTGGAGGCGGCCGGGCTGTCGGGGCCCGCCAGCGGAAGGAGCCTGTCGACGGTGAGGGGGTTGTCGGCGCCGATGATGCGGGCGAAGTTGCCCGCCACGGCGCGCGTACCTTCGGGGCAGCGGCCCAGCACGGGGAAGAGGGCGAGGCCCGCGCACTCCACGACGTACGGCCTGGGCGGCGGGCCGTCGGGCCGCGGAGGCGCCTTCTCCGCGTCCACCCTGCCGTAGATCGGCAGCACCTCCACGCCCGGGTGGGCGCGCAGCCGGGCGAGCAGCTCCGTCCCCGCCCGCTGTGACAGGCCGGAGACGCCCGGCCGCTCGAACCTGGCGCCCAGGACGTCGTTGAGGGTGCCCCCGGCCACCTTCTGCTGCCCGGCGACCACCGCCGGCACGAGGGCCGCGATCGTCGTCCCGATGAACACCGCCAGCACCAGCCCGCTCACCGACCTGAAGGCGGTCTTCGGATCGGCGGCCAGGCGCCGCGTGGCCAGCAGCGTCGCCCCGCCCCGGGTCAGGCGGGCGGCCAGGCGCGCGGCGACCATGGTCAGCCAGGGCCCGGCCAGCATCAGCCCGACCATGATCAGTGCGAGTGCGACGACGGCGAGCAGCTCGTCGGGCTTGCCGTTGCGATACACCGGGCCCGCGAACATCCCCAGCCCCGCCAGCAGCGGGATCACCCGCCACGCCCGGGGCGGGGAGGCGGTGGTCTTCCGGGCGACGCCGAGCGGTGAGATCCGCACCCGGCGCAGCGACCACAGGGCGGCGCCGGCCGCCACCACCGGCACTCCGGCCAGCACGGCCGCGTACTGCCAGGCGTGCGGGGCGACCAGGCCGGGGAAGAACCGCGCGCCGGTGACCCGCACCCCGGCCACGGCCGGCCGTACGAGCTGGAAGATCGCGAGGCCCGTCAGCGCGCCGGCGAGCGCGCCCAGCGCCGCGTCCACCGTGGCGAGCACGTTGATCTGCCGCGTGGTGGCGCCGACCAGCCGGATCGCGGCGAAGCGGCTCTCGCGGCGGGCCGCGGCCAGCCGGGTGGCGGTGCCGACGAGCACCAGCAGCGGGACGATCAGCCCGACGGCGGCGACGCCGAAGGCGAAGCGGTAGACGTCCGCGTCGGCGCCGGCCGCGGGCCCGGTGGACGCCGTAGGTACCGTGGATACCGCGTCGACCTGCCGCGCGCCGGGCAGGGCGGCGACCTCGTCCGGCGTCCGTCCCACCACGACGACCAGCTCGTCGGGCCCGGACAGCGCCGCGTCGCCGATCAGCCCGGCGCGCGTGCCGGGGAAGCGGGCGGCGAGTCCCTCGCGCGGCGCGGAGTCCAGCAGCCCGGCCAGCGCGGGCGAGGCGTAATACCGCCCGGGGCCGGGCATGCGGGACAGGCCGGGGATGACCGGCGCCCGCGTGCCGAGCGCGGCGGCGTCGAGCCGCTTGATCGTCCGGCCCGCGTAGAAGTCCTCGCGGTAGCTCCACAGCGCGCCGTCGGCCGTCGTGTCGAGGGCCCAGCCGCTGGGCGCCGAGCCGGTCGTGCACTCCCAGCAGGGACGGCCGTTGGTGGCCTGGAACGCGTTGAACAGCGACAGCGTGGACAGCAGCACCGCGACGCCGGCCGCCACCCCGACGACGACCAGCGCCAGCCGCGCCACCGCCTCCCTGCCGCTGCTCAGCGACAGCCGCAGGCCCAGCCGGATCATCGGACCGCCCCGGTCGCGTACGGGTCGCTGACCCGGCCGTCGCGCACCACGACCTCCCGGTCGGCGCAGGCGGCCACCCGGGCGTCGTGGGTCACCAGGATCACGGTGGCGCCCTCCTCGCGGGCCAGGCCCACCAGCAGGTCCATCACGTGCTCACCGGTGAGCGTGTCGAGCGCGCCGGTCGGCTCGTCGGCGAACACGATCCGCGGCCGTGTGACCAGCGCCCTGGCGATCGCCACGCGCTGCGCCTGCCCGCCGGACAGCTCCCCGGTGCGCCGGCCGCCCAGGTCGGCCAGCTCCAGCCGTTCCAGCCATTCGGCGGCGCGCCGCTCGGCGTCCTTCCTCCGCGTACGGCCCAGCAGCAGCGGCAGCATCACGTTGTCGGCCGCGGTCAGCTCCGGCACGAGCTGGCCGAACTGGAAGACGAAGCCGAAGGCGGTGCGCCGCAGCTCGCTGCGGCGGCCGTCGTCGAGGGTGTCGAGGCGGCGCCCGTCGAACCACACCTCGCCGCTGTCGGGCGTGAAGATGCCGGCCAGGCAGTGCAGCAGCGTCGACTTGCCCGACCCGCTGGGCCCCATGATCGCCACGACCTCGCCGGCGGCCACCGACAGGTTCGCCTCGCGCAGCGCGACCGTGCTGCCGTAGGAGCGGCTGACCTCCCGCGCCTCGATGATCATGACGTACGCACCATCTCGGCCAGCGCCCCCAGCCGGGCCTGGGTGACGTCGATCCACCGCAGGTCCGCCTCCAGGTGGAACATGGCGTGGTCGGCCAGCAGGGCGTCGGTCAGGGGGCCGCTGCGCTTGACCTCGGTGAGCTCCCGCATGCGCCGCATGTGCGTGGCCCGCTGCGCGTCCAGATAGCCCGCCGCGTCACGGCCCAGCATCAGCGCCAGCACGACCTTGGTGAACAGCACCGTCTGCAGGTAGGGCTCGGCCGCGACCGGCTCGGCCAGCCATGTGGCGACCTCCTGCCTGCCCAGGGGGGTGATCGCGTAGCGCTTGCGGTCCGGCCCGTCGCCCGGCTCGCTCTGCCCGGTGACCTTGCCGTCCCTGGCGAGGCGGCCGAGCGTGGAGTACACCTGCCCGAAGGGCAGCGGCTTGCCCCGGCCGAAGAAGGTGTCGTAGTCGCGTTTCAGGTCGTATCCGTGGCTCGGCTCCCGCTCCAGCAGGCCGAGCAACGCGAGGGGTACGGTCATGCCCGCAGACTATATCCCGAGTGTATACACGCGGCGCATAGTCACTCATGAAAAAGGGCCGATGAAAAAGCGAACGGCCGGTCCGTGAGGACCGGCCGTTCGCCGTTGGGGTGAGTGATGGGACTTGAACCCACGACATCCAGGACCACAACCTGGCGCTCTGCCAGCTGAGCTACACCCACCATGTCCGCCGTTCGAGGCGTACGAAGAAAGTGTAGCGGCATTTGGGAGTTGTTCGCGCCCCAATACCGCCGCCTGCGGAGGTCAGGGACCGGAGACGGCCTCCGCGACCTCGCGGGCGGTGGCGGAGTCGGGGCCGGGCTGGGGCACGAAGACCGCGGCGCGGTAGTAACGCAGCTCGCGGATGCTCTCGGTGATGTCGGCCAGCGCGCGGTGCCCGCCCTGCTTCTCCGGGGAGGCGAAGTAGACCCGGGGATACCAGCGGCGGGCCAGCTCCTTGATCGACGAGACGTCGACCATCCGGTAGTGCAGGAACGTGTCCACCTGCGGCATGTCCCGGGCGATGAAGGCGCGGTCGGTCGCGATGGAGTTGCCGCACAGCGGCGCCTTCTTGGGCTCGGGCACGTGGGAGCGGATGTAGTCGAGCACGACGGCCTCGGCCTCCGCCAGGGTCACCCCCGTCGAGAGCGCCTGGAGCAGCCCCGAGGCCGTGTGCATCTCGCGCACGACATCGGACATCTGCTCCAGCGTCTCGGCGGGGGGCTTGATGACGACGTCCACGCCCTCATCCAACTGGTTCAGCTCGCTGTCGGTGACGACACAGGCCACCTCGATCAGCGCGTCACGGCCGAGGTCGAGCCCGGTCATCTCACAGTCGATCCAGACCAGCGGGTCAGTCATGGCTCAAGAGTAATGCTGAAGGGTAAATGGGGACGTCACTGAGACTGAAGCGAGTCCTCCACGCGCTTGAGGATCGACTGGTCCAGGTTGTCCGGCACCGAGACGTACAGCATCGCGGGACGGGCGTTCAGACCACGGTCCACCAGGACGATCGCGCCCTTCTCCTTCTTCCACTTCAGGCCGTTGGCCTCGGAGACCTTGGTGAAGTCCATCTCGAACTCGAAGATCCAGCCCTGCTTGCCGCTCACGGTCAGCGCCTCGTTGCGCAGGACCTTGCGCTCGTGCGGGATGCCGTAGAAGTCGTTCTCGTAGGTGAGCAGCACCGCCTGGGACAGCTGCCCCAGACTCTGCGGGCCGCTGTAGGGGAAGATCTGGGGCACCTCGGCGGTGTAGACGCTGGCGACCCAGTCGTTGCCCCTGCCGTCGTAGTTCGCCTGGGACGTCTCCGTGCAGCCGCTCGTCCACAGCGGCCTCTGCTGGTCGGCCGGGTTGTTGATGTTCTTCGACTCCGGCACCTGACACTTGTCGCCCGGGTACGCGTACGACAGGCCGGTCACAGGGTCGGAGATGCGGCCGCCGGACGGCTGGGGGAGCTGCGGCAGCGGCGGGACGGACTGCTGCGGCTCCTGCTCGGGCGGCACGGTCTGGTCGAGCTGCGGGGCTGTCGTGTTGACGTCCGGCCGCGCGTTCGCCGTGTAGGCGCGATCGCGCAGGACGATGACCGCGCCGCCGATGACCAGCGCGAGCACCACGACGGCCGCGATGCCGCCCACGACCCACGGCCAGACCGGCGCCGTACGCCGCGGCGTGCCGAACTCGGGCACCGGAAGCTGCGCCGTCTGGTTGATCGGCCCCCACTGCGCCGTCTGGTTCATGGGCCCCCACTGCGGAGCCTGCTGCTGGGCCTGCTGAGGGGCCTGCTGAGGGGGCTGCTGTGGCGCCTGTTGCGGCGCTTGCGGGGCTCCGGCCTCCTGTCCGGGAGCGTGGGTGGCGTCGGTCCACTGAGTGCCGTCCCACCAACGCAGGAGAGAGGAGCCGTACGGGTCCGGATACCAGCCGGCGGGGGTCGTCGTCATGCGCGCCAGACTAATGAAATCAGCATTTGTAGGCGAAACTTGCTTTGTCCTGGATCGGCTTTCCGGACGTCGTGGGGGACAGGATGCGGAGCGTGGCCGTGCCCTTGAACGTTCCCGATCCGGTCACGTTCCAGTGCAGGGGGAGATCCACCGACGTGTTCCCCGGGGAGACCTGCTGCTCCCCTTCCACCGGCTTGCGGCCGTCGCTGCGCAGCCAGCGATAGCGGATGGTCCCCGCCTCGCCGTTGGTCGTGACGATGCCCACGAAGTCGGCGGTGCCGTCGCAGCGCACCGTCTTCGAGGGCGCCTTGACATCGACGTCGGTCACCGCGAGCGGCGCGGCGGGTGTCTGGCGCAGCCAGAGGATCGCCGCCGCGATCAGGATCGCCAGCAGCAGCGTCCCCGCCCACGCCGTCGAGCGCCTCCGGCGCCGCCGGGGCGCCGGACGGCCGGTGTGGGTGGCCGTGACGGCGGCGGAGGTCTGCCCGGCCCGCCAGATCTGCGCGGCCGTGGTCTCGGTCGGAACCCCGGGCCCGAACCGCATCATCACGTTGCCGGAGCCCTCGGTGGCGTCCGGCAGGTCGAGCAGGGTCACCGCCTCCCCGCCGGAAGAACCGGCCGCCGCGACGGTGGAAGGTTCGGGGAACGCCGGGGACGCGGAGAACGCGGGCGCGGACAGGCCCTGAGCCGCGTGAGCGAGCCCTTCCCTTCCCATGCCGGGGAACGCGCCGCGCTCGGCGAGCAGGGTGTCTCGTGCGGCGGCCAGCCCGTGGGCCGCGGCGGCGGACGCGCGCCGCAGTGCCGTCGCGGCGTGTCCGTCACGGCAGTCCGCCGCCAGGGCACCGGCGAGCGCGGCCCAGGCCGCCACGTCCTGTTCCGCGGACGCGTATTCGCCCCGCAGCGCCCGGAGCAGGCCGCGCTCGGCCAGCAGCGCCGAGCCGTCCTCCCCGATGACGACGGTCCCGGCGTGCAACGCGCCGTGGGCCGCCCCGGCGGCGTGTACGGCGAGCAGCGCCTGCGCGGTCTCCAGGAGCACGGTCGCCGCGCCGCCCGGGTCGAGGCGGCCGGCGGCCATCAGGCCGGCGACGGACGGCGTGGCCCGTGTGGTGATCAGCCAGACCTCGTCACGCGCGGCCACCAGGTCGATCACGGGCAGCAGCCCGATCGGCCCGCCCGACTGGAGACGCAGGTCGGCGCCGACCGTCGTGACGAGTCGTTCGCGTGCCCCGGCCGTGGCGACGGCCGGTGGATCGAATAGCAGCGCGCCGGACGGCCGTCCGTCGGGGGACACCGCGTCCGCCCAGGTGCCGACCTCGCTGCGCCGGGTCCGGCCGGTGAGCCGGTGCCCCGCGACCGTCGCGCCTTCTCGCATCTACCGCCGCCTTCGGTGCCGTCCGCGCATGCGCCCCATGGCCAGTGTGGCGGGAACGAGGCCGGTCGTCACCAGGGCGGCGGCAAGTCCGACCGCCGGAGTCTCCGAAGATGGAGTGGGCGAGAACGTCAGCACGGGCGGCGGATCGCTGGGGGTGCCGGGCGTCGTCGGCTGGGTCGAGGGCTGAGTGGGCTGGGTCGTCGGCCGGGTGGGCTGGGTCGAGGGCTGGGTGGGCCGTGTCGTGGGCGGCCGGGTGGTGGTGCTGGGCCGCGGGTTCGCCGGCGTGTTGCCGCCCGGGTCCACCGTGACCGAGCCGTCCGAGGGCACGGGCGCGGGCGACGGCCTCGGCTTCGGCGTGCGCCTGAGCGTCGGCGTGGGCCTCGGCCTCGCGGTCTTCGAGAGGCTGGGCCTGGGGGTCGGCCGGGTGGTCGTGCTGGGCCGCGTGGTCGGCGCCGTCGGCAGGGTGTTCGGCTCGGGGCTGGTGATCGCGGGTGTGGGGGTGGCGTCCTCGGGATTTTGGGTCGGCTCGCCGCCGGACTCGTCGCCCGAGTCGTCACCGGAGCCGACGCTGGACTCGTCCTCCACCTCGATGGACGAGGGATCGATCGCGGGCGTGCTCGACGTCTCGATCGACGACCCGGCCTGCAGGGTGGCGTCGCCGTTCATGGTCTGCACCAGCGCCACCGTGCCGGCCGCGATCACGACCATGCCTGCCAGGGTCAGGCCGATCTTCATGCGGGTCCGGCTCAGCAGCCCGCCGAGGCTCGTCTCGGCCAGCGCGGTGCCGGCCTCGGGGGCGTTCTCCTTCAGCGGGAAGAACGGCACGAGCAGCCCGGCGAGCGCCGCGAGGCGGCGCCGTCCGCGGTCCTCCCAGGCCGGGCCGTACACGTCGGAGGCGACCGTTTCGAGCGCCTGCAGGAACTCCTCGGCCGACGCGAACCGGTCCTCGGGCCGCTTGGCCATGCCGCGCTGCACGAGGTCGCGCAGCGGGGGCGGCACCTCGTCGACCGGAGGAGGGGTCGCCTGGTGCTGGCGGGCCAGCGCGGCCATGTTCTGCGCCCGGAACGGCCGTCCGCCGGTGAGGCACTCGAAGAACACGACCGTGGCGGCGTAGACGTCGCTCGCCGGCCCGGCCTTGCCGCCCTGCCACTGCTCCGGTGCCATGTACGGCGGCGTCCCGGCCGCCCTGACCCCCTCGCCGGCCTGCGCCGCGATGCCGAAGTCGACGAGCTTGCTCGTGCCGTCGGCCTCGATCATGACGTTCTCGGGCTTGTAGTCGCGGTGGACCACGCCGATGGAGTGCGCCGCGGCCAGGCCGAGCAGCGAGCCCTTGAGCACGGTGAGCGCGGCCTCGGGACCGGTCGGGCCCTCCGAGCGGAGCATCGCGCGCAGCGAGACGCCGTCGATCAGCTCCATGACGATGGCGGCGCCGCGCGCGGTCTCGAGGTACTCGTAGAAGCGCGCCGCGTGGGGGCTCGGGTCCATGGAGGCGAGCAGGCGGGCCTCGTGCCGGAACCGGGCGACGAAGTGGAGGTCCGCCATCATCTCGTCGGACAGGTACTTGATCGCCACCGGGGTGTCGTCGCCGTCGTGCCGTGCGAGCACCACTCGCCCGGCGCCCCCGGTCCCGAGTTCACGAATCTCCGTATAGCCGGGGACGCGCCAGGCGCCCGTCTGGCCGTGCATAACGGTCTGTCTCCTCATCGCCTGGGGCCCCCGCCGAATGACGAGACCGTAGCTTAGTGACACGCCGGGTGATGCGCCGAGAAGTCACGATTTAGTCAGACCGGGTTGTCAGTAATCGTCTGGTCGCGTCCGGTGCTATTTGATGCACGAATCCGTTTGCCGGGTGACCGTGGAGGCGCCGCCCGCCGCGGCCGGCGAGGTGGACGCGGTCACGCCGTAGGAGCCGCAGGGCCAGGTGGAGTAGGTGTACGTGGCCGTGACGGTGTAGGCGGTCTTTCCCGACAGGCTGAGGGTCCGGGTGGACACCGTGGAGCCGCCGGACGCCCAGGCGAGGTTCAGCCGCACCGCGGAGGTGTTTCCCGCGGTGACGGCGATGGTGGCCGTGGCCGTCGTCCCGCTGATGGTCAGGCTCTGCACACGCACCTGGCCGACGGAGGCGGGGCAGGTCACCGTGGCCGCACTCGTCGCCGTGCCGCCCGGGGCCGCGGGGTCGGTCGATGCCTCGAACGTGACCTTCTCGCCGCAGGGGCGGCGGGAGAAGGTGTGCGACAGCGTCCGCGTGTAGGTCGTCGCTCCGGACAGGCGGACCGTCTTCGTGCCGCCGCCCGCGGAGGGCGCGGAGAACCGCCCGGTGAGGTCGACCGGGCCGGTGCCGTCGGTGGTCACCGTGACGGTGGCCGTCACGGTCGCCGTCGCGGCCCCCGCAGCCCGGGCAAAGGACGCGGCAGAGGACACGACCGGTGCGCCGACCTTCACCGAGGTGACGGAGGTCGGGCACGCCGGCACCTTGGCCGTGGCGGTCCGGGTGCCGCCGGGCCAGGCGGGGCTGGTGGTCACGCTCATGCCCCAGGTGCCCGAGCAGACGCGGCCGAGACCGCCGGAGACGGTGCGCGTGTAGGTCGTCGCGCCGCTGAGGGTGAGCGTGCGGGTGGCGGTCACCGTGCCGTTCGCGGTGAAGCGCACGGTCAGGGTCACCTTGCCCGGCCCGCTCGTCCTGACGGTGACCGTGCCGGTGCCGGTGCCGGTCGCGCCGTGCGCACCCCTTCCTGTCCGGTACGACAGCCCGCCGACGTCCAGCTCGGCGACCGTCGTGAGCGAGGGCGAGGGCGAGGGCGAGGGCGAGGGGGAGGGGGAGGCCGAGGGCGAGGGGGATGGCGAGGGCGAGGGGGATGGCGAGGGCGAGGGCGTGGGGGACGCCGAGGGCGATGGCTTCACCGAGGGCGACGGCTTGGGGGAAGACACGGGAGACGGCATGGGGGACGGCATGGGAGATTCCGGATAGGTCACCACGGGTGTCTCCGACGGCGTCGCTTCGGGCGTCGCCTCCGATGTCGCCTCGGGCGTCTCGTCCGGCGTCCCCGTGGGCGTCTCGTCAGGTGTCTCGCTCGGTGTCGGGCTCGGGGTCGCGCTTGAGGTCTCCTCGGGGACGACCGGCGACGCGGACGCCGTGACGGGCACCGTGTTCCCCGCGTCCGTGCTCCCCGGGTCTGTGATCCGGGTGGCCGGCGACGTCGCGGCGGTGCGCGTCCCGGCCGAGCCGAGGGCGTACGCCCCGATGCCGCCGCCCGCGACCACCACCAGCGCGGCCCCGGCGGTGAGCAGGACGCCCTTGCTCCGCAGCGCCCGCAGTGACCGCAGCGTCGTGGTGAACAGCGAGGAGCCGGTCTCGGAGGGGCGCGTCGGGTTCAGCGGGAACGTCGCGGCGAGGGCGGCGGCGAGCGCGGCCAGCCTGCGACGGCCCCGCTCCTCCCAGTCCTGCCCGTACGCCGCCACGGCGGTCCGCTCCAGCTCGTAGACGAACGCGGCGGCGCTCGCCGGCCGCAGCGCGGGATCCTTCGCCATGCCGCGCGCGACCAGGGGCCGCAGCGGCTCGGGGACCTCCTCGACCGGCACGGGCGCCGTCTGGTGCATGTGCCGGAGGACGGAGTGCTCGGTCGCCCGGTACGGCCGGCGCCCGGTCAGGCACTCGAAGAAGACCGCGGTCGCGGCGTACACGTCGGACGCCGGCGAGGCGGCCGCGCCCGTCCACTGCTCGGGGGCCATGTACGGCGGGGTGCCGGCCGGGGAACCGGGGGCTCCTCCGGCCCGTACGGCGATGCCGAAGTCGGCGAGCTTGCTCGCCCCGTCGGTGGTGACCAGCACGTTCTCGGGCTTGTAGTCACGGTGGACGACGCCGGTCGCGTGCGCCGCGGCCAGGCCGAGCAGCGAGCCCTTGAGGACGGCGAGCGCGGCCTCGGCGCCCGTCGGGCCCTGCCTGCGCAGCAGCGCCCGGAGGGTGGGGCCGTCGACCAGTTCCATGACGATCGCGGCGCCCTGCTCGGTCTCCAGGTATTCGTAGAGCCGCACCACGTGGGGGTCGCTCAGCTCGACGAGCAGGCGGGCCTCCTCCCGGAAACGGACGACGAACGCCTCGTCCCGGCGCAGGTCCTCCGACAGATACTTGATCGCGACCGGAGCGCCGGAGCGCTCGTGGACGGCGAGGACGACGCGGCCCCCGCCTCCGGCGCCCAGTTCACGCGTGACCGTGTAACCGGGCACATTCCAGTGCTCGGCGGAACTCATGCGGCCTCCCTGGTCGATGAAAGGTCGGTCGCAGTTTCGGCGAAACCGCTTGCAAACCGCTTACAGCCGCGGCTGCCGGTTCCCGATGTGCGGGGGAACCGGGATGCCGGGTGTGAGGCGCGGGTCGGGCTCGGGTGCGCCCCACGCCACGGTGAGGGGCAGCACACCCGCCCAGACGGGCAGGTCGTAGTCCTCCTCGTCGTCTTTCGGCGGTCCCTGCCGGACCTTCACCGACGCCTCCTCCAAGGACAGGGCGACCACGGCCGTGGCGGCCGTCTCCTTGCGGCCCGGCGGACGCACGACGTCCCACTGCCCGGGGGCGAGCTGCTCGGTGATGGCCCGCAGACCGGTGAGCTGTTCCTCGGGGTCGTCCACCACCCGGGCGAGGCCATAGACCATGGCGGACCGGTAGTTCACGGAGTGGTGGAAGGCGGAGCGCGCCAGCACGATCCCGTCGAGGTGGGTCACGGTGACGCAGACCGGGCCGCCGAGCGCGGCGCGCAGCGAGGTCGCGCCGGTGGAGCCGTGCAGATAGAGGGTGTCGCCGATCCGTCCATATCCGGTGGGGATCACCATGGGCGACCCGTCGGCCACCACGCCGAGATGACAGATGAGCCCGGCGTCGAGGATCGCGTAGAGGTCGGCGCGGTCGGTGCGGGCGCGGTCTTTCGCCCGTCGAAGGGTGGTGCGGGAGGTTGGGGAGAGCATGTCCGTTAAGTTAGGCCGAAGTGGACCGGTGGAGGACGTCCACTTGCGGGCCATATGGGGAGACCACTTTGCGCGTGACCATAGACCTGCCGCTGGCCGTGGACCGCGAGTGCCCGGTGCCGCTCGCCGTCCAGGTGGCCGATCAGTTACGCGAGGCCATGCGCACCGGCCGGCTCAGGGCGGGGGAGCGGCTGCCGTCCACGCGGGCCCTCGCCGCCCTGCTCCGGGTCAGCAGGACCGTCGCGACCGACGCCTACCAGCAGTTGTACGCCGAGGGGTGGCTGGACGGGCGGCACGGCTCGGGCACCTACGTGGCCGACGAGGCGCTGCCGTACGAGAAGCCTGCCGAGAAACCGGCCGCCGAGAAGCCGGCCGAGAGGTCCGCCGAGAAGTCGGCCGAGGCCCGCCGGGCCGAGCGTCGCGAGCCGCCGCCCCCGGGGGTGGTGGACCTGCGGGCGGGACGGCCGTGGGTGTTCGGTTATGACACTGCGGCCTGGCGGCGGGCCTGGCGTTCGGCCGGCGAGCTCGCGCTGAACGCGTTCCCCGACCCCTACGGCCACCCGGAGCTGCGCGAGCTGCTGGCCGACCACCTGCGCAGGGCCAGGGCCGTGCCGGTGGGCGCGGGCAACGTCATGGTCACCAGGGGCACCGGCAACGGGCTCGACCTGATCGCGGCCACGCTGCTCGGACCGGGCACCCGGGCGGGCGTGGAGGAGCCCGGCTGGCGGGCCGCCCGGCGGATCTTCGCCTCCCGGGGCGCGGAGGTCGTGCCCTGCCCGGTGGACGAGCAGGGCGTGATCGTCGAGGCGCTCCCCGACGACCTGCGGGTGCTCTACACGACGCCCGCACACCAGTTCCCGCTCGGCGGCAGGCTGCCGATCCCGCGCAGGGAGAAGCTGCTCGCCTGGGCGCGCAGGACCGGCGCGATCGTCGTCGAGGACGACTACGACGCCGAGTTCCGCTACGACGTCGCGCCGCTGCCCGCGCTCTACGGGCTCGACCCCGGGCGGGTGGTGCTGCTCGGCACGCTGTCGAAGTCGCTCGGTCCCGACGTCGGGCTCGGCTGGCTGGTCGCCCCCGCCGGCCTGCTCGACGCCGTGGCCGAGCGCAGGACGCAGCTCGCCGACCGCACGTCGGGGCCGGTCCAGCGGGCCGTGACGACCCTGCTGGAACGCGGTGACCTCGACCGGCACCTGCGCAGGATGCGGCTGGAGTACGCCCGCAGGAGGGAGACCATCGTCGAGGTGCTCGGGCCGTACGTGCGAGGCGACACGGCCGGGCTCCACGTCATGGTCCCCCTGCCCGCCGAAGTGGTCCCCGGCCTGGTGCGGCGGGCCGGGGAACGCGGCGTGCTCCTGGACACGGCCGAACCCCACCACATCGGGCCGCCTCGGGTGCACGGCCTCGTGCTGGGCTACGGCTCGGCGTCCCGGGCCGACGTACGGCGCGGGTGCATGGTGATCAGGGAGCTCATACCTCCTGCAGAAGCCTGAGCTCGCTTCGGGGCACGGGGACCTCCAGGTTGGGCGCCTCCTCGCCGATGATGCGGGCGATGTCGATCGATCCCGGGTCGCCTTCCCTTGTGCCGGGCACCTGGGAGTGGCCGAAGTGGCCGCCCCGTGCCCACAGCCGTTTGCTGCGTTCGGCGGTCAGGGAGTGCGGATAGGGCAGTGGAGGGCCGGCCGGCCATCGGCGCGGCACCTCCCACGAGTCGAGCCAGGCCAGGATGTCGTCCAGGCCGTCGAGTTTGGTGTCGGTGAACGGTTCCCTCGCCGAGCCGATGACTTGGATCTGCACGCAGATCCGTCCGTTCCTGCCGCGGTCCGCGGCGAGCCCGCCGCCCGCCCTGGTGGGCGGGAGCAACTGGACGATCTCTCCGGTCACCGGATTCCACACCAGGTGGGAGGGCCGGTGGAGCTGGACCAGCCGCTGGGCGACGGACCTGGCGGAGACCCCTTGGGGGTCGGCGGGCCAGATGAACCAGACGGTCCTCGGGGCTCCTCCGAGCATTGATCCGGAGTCCCCGGGGGAGGGAAGTCGGCTTGCGCCGGGCAGCCATGCTTGGGCCACAATGCCCCCTCAAATCCTCGGTCGCGTCGTTTTTCCCCTTTCAAACTTCCGCTGACACCTCGCGAATCCTGATTGTTACTGGCGAGTGCCAAAGTTCCAACAAGGGTGTAACAAATGGTGATTGTGTGGCGGATGCGTCAGGTAGAGGGCGTGGCGGCGGCCTCGCCGGCCGCGGACGGGCCGTCACCCGTCTCGCCGGACCCGCCGGACTCGCCCGGCTCATCCGGTGGCTGGGAGGAGGAGCCGCCGCCGGGGGGACGCGTGGGGCGGGTGGGGGCCGTCGTGGGCTCGGAGCTCCGGTCGGGCAGCGGGTCGGTGTCACCGTTCCCCTCCCGGCCGTCCCAGGTCATCCGGCACGAGGGCCGGCCGGCCGAGGACGTGAAGGTCACGATCCCTTTGCCCGCGACGCCCGGATCGACGACGGAGAGCGTGACCCGGCCGCTCGCGCCCGCGCGGAGCCTGCCGTGCCGGGGTGAGACCGTGATCCCGCCCGAGGCGACGGCCGTCCACTCGATCACGGCGTTGCGGGCGGCCAGCGTGATCGACGCGCCCGTGGCCGTGCCCAGGTCTCCGGGGCACAGCGCCGTCAGTGCCGGCTCGGGCGTACGCCGCGTGGAGGGGGAAGACGGCCGCGACCGCCCCGAGGGTGCGGTGTGGGGTGGGGCGGTCGCGGCCGATTGGGGGGAGTCGTTCGGTGGGGGTGTCTCGTCTCCGGGGGCGGCGGGCGTCGCCTCCGGCGGGCCGTTCCCCTCCCGGCCCAGCACGGGCTCTTCGGACGCTTCGGGCTCCTCGGGCTGTCCCGGGTCCTGCGGGGCCGCCGTCGGGGAGACGCGTATCGCTTCGAGCCGCTCGGCCGGGGCCTGACCGGAGACCAGCGCGAGCCCGCCGGCCGCGCCGAACACGCAGACGGCGGCGAACATGACGGGGGCGGTCCGCAGCGGGCGGGAGCGGACCCGTCTGCGCTCGTTCCGCCCGGGTTCTGTTCGCGCGTGCCCCGTTTGGGAGTGCCCTGTTTGGGGGTGCCCTGTTTGGGGGTGCTCTGTTTGGGGGTGCCCTGTTCGGGAGTGTGCTGTGTGCGCGGGTTCTGTGCGCCGGTGTTCCGCCCGCCTGCCGGTGGTCGCGGGGAAACCGCGCTGGTCGAACGCGGCGGTGGCGACGTCGTCACGCCGGTCGGCGTGGAGCGCCGATTCGATCACCCGGCGGCGCAGCGACAGCGGCGGGAAGGCGACGGGGATCATGTCGAGCAGCCGCCCGGCCGACACGTGCCTGCCCCGGCCCTCGCGGCAGATCTCACAGCCCGCGATGTGCTTGCTCAGCCGCTTGCGCAGCGGAGCGGCGAGAGGGCCGTCCTGCCAGGCGGCGCCCACGCCGTGGTCGACCAGGGCCGACAGCTCCGGGCAGTGCGCCCGGCCGACCCTGGCCAGCACGAGGGCCGCGGCGGCGTTCTCCAGGTGGTCGCGGGCCCGGGTGAGCCGCGCCGACACCTGCCGGGAGGAGAGCCCGAGAACCGACCCGACCTCGGCCGCCGTCAGGCCGTGCCGTACGGCGAGCTGGAGCACCTCGCGCTCATGGTCGGCGATATCCCCGAGCGCCTCCCGCACCAGCGCGGCGAGCGGCGGGTCCGCGGACTCCGTCATCTCCATGACGGGCCCGGTGACCTGCGCCGCGCCCTTCCGGGTAGAACGGGTGGCGCTGTGGAACCGGGTCAGCGCGTACAGCCACGCCCGCAGCCGGGCCGGCTCCTTCAACCGGCCGGCGCAGCAGGACGCCGCCACGAGCGCGTCGTGCACCGCGCGCTCGGCCGTGTCGAGGTCGCGCACCAGCTCGTACGCGTAGTCGCTCAGCCGGTCGGCGTAGGCGTCGTACAGCGCGGCCGTGGCCTGGGCGTCCGCGCCGCCCCCGCGGCGCAGCGCCTCCAGCAGTCGGTGGTCGTCGGCTCGCCCGACGCCGGGCCATTCGGGCAACGAACATTCCTCCCCGTGTGACGGAACCTGGTCTCGCCGGTCCCCACACGAGTGGGACGCCGTCCCCTCTGGCGTCGTTTACGGGTCGCGGGGCCATGCCCAACGGGTATGACCTGCGAAAACAGCGACTGCTGTTACTGGAGTCTGCGGGCGATCCCCTTGAGGAAGATGTTCCGGATCTCCAGGATCGTCTGCGGGAAGTAGGCCGCGCCGCCGGTCGCCTTGGCGATGGAGGTCATCTGCGTGCGGTCCTCGTCCTTCTGGGTGTTGAACGAGATGATCAGGATGCTCACCGGCCGCTTGGGGTCGTAGGCGTCCTTCAGCTTGCGCAGGATCTCGGTGTTGGAGATGCCGCCGTTCGGGTCGTCGTTTCCGACGCCGTCGGTGAACAGCAGGATCGTGTTGACCTTGTCGGGCTCGTACTCCTTGGTCATCTTCTGGTACGCGGCCCACAGGGTGTCGTTCAGGCCGGTGTTGCCCGTGGGGATGGCCTTCGCCTGGCGCAGGGCCTTCATGATCACGTCGCGGCGGGTCACCCCGTTGATCTGCTGGGCCAGCGGCCCGATCTGCACGACGGGCTTCCAGTCGACGCCCGGGCCGCGGAGGTTGTCGGAGAAGGCCCAGATGCCGATCTCGGCCTTGTCGGGGAACAGCTTCAGGCCCTCGACGGTGAGGTCGGTGATCGCGCGCATCCGGCTGACGCCGCTCTTGTCGGCGGGCAGCGCCATGGTCCCGGAGATGTCGATGAGGGCGAGCAGCCGGGTGCCGAGCTTGATCTGCTGCCACGCCTGCGCGAGGCGGGTGACGGTCGCGGAGTCGGGCAGCGGGATCGCGGCCGGCTTCTTCGCGCTGACGCCGTTGTCGGGCTTCAGCAGGCTGCCGCCCTTGCCGTCCGGTGCACGGAAGCCGAAGTCCTGCACGGTCTTCCTGCCGCTGGGCGAGGTCACCTCGGTCGCGAGGGCCTGCGCGGCCTTGCGCGTCGCGGCGTCCTTCGTCGTGACGATGATCGGGTAGTCGAGGCTGATCGTGCCCTCGGCCGGATAGAGCGCGACCGCCGGGTTCGATGGGGTCGTCGTCGTGTTGTAGGACCACACGGCCTGCTCGGACGTCACGCCGACGGGGATGCGGGCCGCGGCCTTGGTCAGCGTGGCGAACATGCTGTCGGGGGTCGAGACGGTGGACTCCGACAACTGGCGCAGCACGCCGACGAGCGTCTCCTCGCTGCCGCCTCCCTGCTTGAGCACGGCGGCCCCGGCCAGCAGCGCGCCGAGACCGGCGGCGTTCTGCGTGGGGTCGAGCGCGAGCACGCGCACCTTCCGCGCCAGGCCGTCGGGGTTGGCGGCGTTGGCCGCGCTCATCAGGCCGGTCCAGCTCGGGCTGAAGGCCGACTGGAGCTTGTCCGCGCCGGTCTTGGACGCGGCCAGCACGACGGGGGTGCTCGCGGCGTACCCGGCGGGTTCGGGCGCGTTCTTGACGCCGCTCAGCCACAGGCTGGAGTCGGGGATCCACAGGTCGGGGTCGATCTTGCCGTTGGTGGGACCGGTGCCCGCCATCGCGTTGGCGACGTCGGACGAGTCGGCGGCCTTGACCGTGACGGCGACGCACCTGCCGTCGACGGTCCTGCCCGACTTGCCGAACTTCGTGGCGATCTTCTGGACGGCGGGCTCGATGTCGGGCGCGGCGACGACCGAGAGTTCGACCTTCTCTCCGGCGCAGCCCGGGCTCTTGTTCACCACCACGTAGGCGGCGACGCCGAGGAGGACGGCGAGGGCGACCGCTCCGGCCAGCGGGACGAACACCGTCCCCCGCCCGGCGCGCCGCCGTGGCGGCGGGGGCTCGTACCGGGGGTCGAAGCCGCCATCGAGTTCGTCTGTGCGGTGTCGTCCGCCCACGGTGCTCTCTCCGGATATCGACGGGCCGTAACAGGTTTACGGAACGATACTGGCAAAAGGCACATCTTGCGCCAGGGTGCACAGACTGGGTGTACGGAGCGGGTGTGCGGGAGCGTTCGGCCTGGCCGTACGCTGAGGGCCGTGGTCATCCCGGTGGAGGACGCGGCGGATCCGCGCCTGTCGGACTACGTCCGGCTGCGCGACGTCGATCTGCGCAAGAGCGTCGAGAGCGAGCGCGGGCTGTTCGTCGCCGAGGGCGAGAAGGTCATCAGGCGGGCGATCGGCGCGGGCCACCCGGTGCGTTCCGTGCTGACCACGGCCAAGTGGCTCGACGCGCTGGCCGACGTCGTCGGCGACGCCACCGTCTATGTGGTCTCCGACCGGGTGATGGAGGGCATCACCGGCTTCCAGGTGCATCGCGGCGCGCTCGCCGCGATGGAGCGCACCCCGCTTCCCTCGGTCGGCGAGCTCCTCGCGGACGCGGGGGCGAGGATCCTCGTGCTGGAGGACCTGGTCGACCACGGCAACGTGGGGGCGATCTTCCGCTGCGCGGCGGCGCTCGGCGTCGGCGGGATCGTGCTGTCGCCGCGCTGCGCCGACCCCCTCTATCGCCGCGCCGTCAAGGTGTCGATGGGGGCGGTGTTCGCCATCCCGTACGCCCGGATGACCGACTGGCACGGCGGCCTGGCGGAGCTCAGGGCGGCCGGTTTCCGCCTGCTCGCGCTCACGCCCGACCAGTCGGCCGTGCCGCTGGACAAGGCCCCGCTGTCCGGCCGGGTCGCGCTGATGCTCGGCTCGGAAGGCGACGGGCTGTCGTCCCACTGGCTGCACGAGGCCGACGAGCCCGTCTGCATCCCGATGAGCGCACGGGCGATGGACCTCGGCGTCGACTCCCTGAACGTGGTGGCCGCCGCGGCCATCGCCTGCCACGGCCTGCTCAGGAGAGAATGACCCCGGCCCCTTCCATGACCTCTCCGCCAGGCCCTCCCGCAGCCCCTCCGCCAGCCCCTTCAGCGACCCCTTCAGTGGCCCAGTCGAGCAGCCTGCGCGCCGTCGCGAACCTGGCCCTGTCGCTGCGCTCGCCCAGCACGACCCCGACGTACGTGCGCCCGTCGCGGACGGCGGCGAACGACAGGCAGTAGCCGGCCTGGTTGGTGAAGCCGGTCTTCAGCCCCACCGCGCCGTCGCGCAGCAGGTCGTTGGTGTTGCGCCACACGTGCACCCGGTGGTGGGCCGACTTCCCGACCACCCGCTTGGGCGTCTTGGCGACGGTCGCGATCACGGGGTCGCGCAGCACCGCGGCGGCCAGCGTCGCCTGGTCGCGGGCGGTGGAGTACGCCTTCGAGGGCAGCCCGTCGGGGTTGGCGTAGCGGGTGTCGCGCAGCCCGAGACGCCGGGCCGCGGCGTTCATCTTGGCGACGAACTTCGCCGTCCCCGGGCCGTACTTCTCGGCCAGGGCGTGCGCGGCGTCGGCTCCCGAGGGGAGCATGAGCCCGTAGAGCAGGTCGCGCACGGTGAGCCGCTCGCCCGCCCGCAGGCCCGCCGTCGTGGCCCCGCCGGCCACCGCGTGCCGTACGTCGGCCTGCTTGATGGTCACCACGTCGTCGAGGCGGGCCTGCCGCCGCACCACGTAGGCGGTCATGACCTTGGTCAGGCTCGCTATCGGCACCCGGCGCGTCTCGCGCTTGGCGAACTGGACCGTTCCCTGCGCTCCGTCCGCTCCGTCCGTGATGTCCACCAGGTAGGCCGCCCTGGCGGTGACCGACGGCTTCTCCGCGGCCTGAGCGGACCCTGTCTGAGCGGGCCCTGCCTGAGCGGGCCCTGCCTGAGCGGGCCCTGCCTGAGCGGGCGCCGCCGTGAGCCCTGTCGCGGCCCCCGCCGTGACGAGGGCGGCGGCCAGCGCGATGAGTACCCCGTTACGCATCCCGACATGATCGCACGGCCTCGGGCGCGGCGGGCGCGTCCCCGCCGCGGCCCCTCCTCCTGCGGCGCCGTACGAGGAGGGCGACGGCCACGGCGATGACGGCGACGACGGCGGCGGCCAGCACGGGGGAGCGGGCCGCCAGCGACAGCCAGGCCCACAGGAGCGAATAGAGGCCGAAGGAGGTCACCGGCACCCAGGTCAGGCAGCCGAGCGCGCTGGCCGTCACATACCAGCGGTAGTCCACCCGAAGAGCCCCCGCGACCCACGGCAGCGTGTGCCGCAGGCCGGGCACCCAGAAGCAGCCGTAGACGGCGAGCGCGCCCCACCGGCGCACGACGTTCTCCACGCGTTCGATCCGCTCCCGGCCGATCCTGCGGCCCACCCGGGAGCGGTAGAGCGCCTCGCCGAGCCGGCGGCCGACCCAGTAGTACACCTGGAACGCGCCGAAAAGGGCGACCGCGCCGACCGCGACGACCAGCCACAGAGGAAGGCCGAACACGGAGGCGGCCGTGGGGTCAGGGATCCTCACGTGCTCTCACCGCCGGTCATGGGGGCAGTCATCAGGCCAGCCTCACCTTAGCGTCCCGGCTCGCGCCGATTGCAAGCGAATGTCAACCGGCGATCAATTCGTCCTATGTACACCTGAGGGCACGAGAGGCGACGGGTTCGCGATGCGACAGGGGCCTTTGCGAACTTCGCCCCTCTGCTCCCTGCCCGCCCGCTCGCCCGCCCGCTCACCTGTTCGCGAGCGCCCCGCGGGCCTCGGCGACCCAGCGGGGCACGCCCACCCGCTCGGCCACGGCCAGCGCCTTCTCGTAGTGGTCGCGGGCCGGCAGGCCGAGCCGTACGGCGAGGTCGCCGAGCGTCTTCGCCACCGGCCACAGGGCGACCACACCGGTGCCGGCCCCGGCGATGCGGTCGCGGAACGGCGCGAGCTTCTCGTACGCCTCCCGCATCCGGCCCTCGTCGTCCAGCAGCATCCCGGCGAGGGCCCGCCAGATGAGCGCGAGCTCGTAGAGGAAGTCGGTGCGGACCGGTTCCCGGCTCGCGGCCACCACCTGTGCGTCCCTGATGTGCCCGGCCGAGGCGAGCGCCACGGCGTAGGCGTCGAGCGTCCACTTCGCGCCGCGCTGGTGCGCCTCGCCCAGCGGCTCGGCCATCTCGGCGGCCCGCCCGTCCACCAGGTGGAGGCAGAACGTGGCGATCAGCGGCAGGTCCTGGCGGCCTTCGAGCATGCCGGCCCGCGCGGTCAGCCGCGCCGCGTTGCGGTAGGCCCGCTCGGCCCCGGCGTAGTCACCGGTGATCATCAGCCGCTGCCCGGCGTACCACGCGCCGACCGCCGCCGGGGCGGGCAGGGCGTACTGCCGCCCGAGGCGCTCGGCCTGCGCGAGGTGCTCGTCGGCCTCGGCGAAGTCGCCCCGGGCCGCCGCGCACTCCAGCAACACGAGGTGCGCCAGCGTCTGCACCGCGATCTGGCCCGACTCGGCCCCGACCCGCAGCAGCTCACGGCCGATGGTCTCGCGCTCGTCCACCTGCGTCAGCGTGTAGGACTGCCGCAGCCGCCCGCTCAGCGCCATCGCCAGCAGCGCGGGGTCGCCGCTCGACCTGGCCAGCTCCTCGGCCTCCAGCGACGCCTGGTAGCCGCGCTCGGTGGCCGATCCCTCCAGCTCCAGGGCCAGCGTCGCGAGCAGGCTGGCCCGCAGCGACTGCTCGCCCTCCGGCAGCTCGACGAGCGCCTTCTCGGTGACGTCGACGATCTCCCAGGCCGTACGGGTGAAGTCGCGGGCGATGCCCTTGTGCGGCACCGCGAGCGCCGCCGCGACCCGGGCGGTCAGCTCCAGATCGCCGAGGGGCAGCGCGACCGACATCGCCTCACCCCGATGCGCACGGGCGGCGGTCATGTCCCCGCACAGCGCCAGCGCCCTGATCAGCCGCAGCTGCAGCTCCAGCCGGTCACGCGCCGGTCCCCGGCCCGCGTGAGCACGGTCGAAGGCGGCGATGGCCTGCTGCCAGAGCGTCGCGGCCTCCCGGTGGGCGAACCTGCGCTCGGCCTGCTCGGCCGCCAGACCGGCATACCGTACGGCCTTCGCGGCCGTCTCCACCGTGCCCGCCGCGTCGTAGTGGTGGGCCAGCGCCGCCACGTCGTTCGGGCTGCGCTGCTCGATCACCGAGGCGACCGCGGCGTGCAGCCGCGAACGGCGCAGCCGGGAGGCGTCCGAATAGATCGTGTCCCTGACCAGGTCGTGGTCGAACCTGAGCAGGCCGGGGCCCGGCTCGGTCACCAGCCCGGCGAGCAGGGCCGCCTCGACCGCGTCCACCACGGCGTCCTCGTCGCCCGAGACGTCGACCAGGACGTCCACGTCCACGTCGCGGCCGATCACGGCGGCCTGCAGCAACACCTGCTGGGCCCGCTCGGGCAGCCGGGCGATCCGCCGCCGCAGCACGTCGCGCACGCCCGACGGCACCTCGGAGATGTCGGCCTCGGCCTCGAACAGCCGGGCCGTCTCCTTGACGAAGAACGGGTTGCCCCCGGCCCGCTCGACGATCGTGCTGACGACCTCGTCGTCCACCTCGTGCACGCAGGTCGCCCGCACGAGCTCCGCGACCGCGGCGTCGTCGAGGCCGCCGAGCCCGACGCGTACGGGATCGAGCCGGGCCAGCGCGGCCAGCACGTCCTGCTGCTGGTCGTTCAGCTCGCCGTCGCGGCAGGTCACCACGACGAGCACGCGGCTGGCCGCGAGCAGGCTGGGCAGCGCGCGCAGCAGCGCGAGCGTCTGGTCGTCGGCCCAGTGCAGGTCTTCCAGGAGGATCAGCAGCGGGGCCTCGCGCGCCACGGCCGACAGGTAGCCGCCGACGGCCCGGTGCAGCCGGAAACTGCCCGCCGCCTCGTCGTCGGCGATGTCGGGGGCGGTGTCGTCGAGCAGCGGCGCCAGCAGCGCGGCGTACTCGCCCGCGCCCCTGCGCGCGACCAGGCCGCGCAGCACCTCGACCCAGGCCCAGCCGGGCGGGGTCGCCGTGCTGTCGGGGCAGCCTCCGGTCGCCCCGATCCAGCCGTCGCCCTCCAGGCGTTCGAACAGCCGCCGCACCAGCGTCGTCTTTCCCGCACCGGGGTCGCCGCTGACCACCGCGACGGTGAACCGGCCAGCCTGGGCGCGGGGCGCGGCGGCGGTGAGCGCGGCCAGCTCGGCGTCACGGCCCACGAACGGCTCGGGCTCCAGCGGCGGGGCGTCGCCGGTGGCGACCGGCCGGGGCGGCCAGGTCGCGGAGATCTCCACGGGCCGCCGGGGCGCGGGAAGCACGAGGTCGAGCCCGGGGTCCTGCGACAGGATGTCCGACTCCAGCTTCCGCAGCGCCGGCCCGGGGTCGATGCCCAGCTCGTCGGACAGGATCGTGCGGGCCCGGCGCAGCGCGGCGAGCGCGTCGCCCTGCCGCCCGCACCGGTAGAGCCCGAGCGCGAGCAGCCGCCAGCCCTCCTCACGCAGGGGGTGCTGGGTGGTCAGCGCCTCGAGGTCGGGCACGGTCTCGGCGTGCAGGCCCATGCGCAGCCCGGCGTCGGCGTGCCGCTCCCTGGCCACCAGGCGCAGCTCGCTGAGCCGCGCCACCTCAGCCTCCGCCCAGGGCTGATCGGCGAAGTCCGAGTAAGGCGTGCCCTCCCACAGCGCGAGCGCGGTGTCGAGCCGTGCCCGGGCGGCCTGGGGGCTGTCGTCCATCCGCTCCCCGGCCGAGCGGACCATCGCCTCGAAGCGCAGCGCGTCCACCTGCTCCGGCGCGGCGCGCAGGGCGTATCCCGACGCGACGGTCACGAGCAGGCGGTTGGGCCCGCCGCGCGGCCGGTTGGGCTCCAGCACGCGGCGCAGCCGGGAGATGTAGACCTGTAACCCCGACTGGGCGCCCTTCGCGGCGTCGTCGTCCCACAGGTCGAACAGCAGGGTGTCGACGGGCACGACCTGGCCGCGCGCCACGAGCAGGCGGGCCAGCACCGCGCGCTGCCGCAGCCCGCCGAGATCGAGCTCGTGGGTGCCGTCGTGCGCCCCCACCGGTCCGAGGACCCGGAACGTCACCGGGCTCGTCGGGGGGCTCATCGGGCGTTCCTCCGCTCTCGCACGTCGTGCCTGCCGGCCGCCGCTCGTCGTCCTGTCTCAGGCGTCACCGTATGCGCGCCCGCGAAGGGGCACAAGGCATTCACCAACCCGGACACCCTCACCTTCTCGCCCCGCGAGTGTAGGAGATCGGCAGGGTGACCCGCAGTTGATCAGCGGACCCGGGTGGGGTCCGGGGAGACGGCCGGTTCCGCCTCGGCGGAGGCGGCGCGGGCCTCACGCCTGCGCAGCAGGGACCAGCCGCCGAGCGCCAGCCCGCCCCAGGGGATCTCGATGGTGTAGGTCCAGAATCCGAACAGCACGGCGGCCGCGGTGGCCCCGCCCGCGGGCTGGCCGAACGCCCCGATCAGCAGCGTCGCGACGCCCCCCTCCATGATCCCCGCTCCGCTCGGCGTGACGAGGGCGGTGGTGAGGACGCGGCTGAGCGCGAAGACGGCGACGGTCTCGGCCGGCCCCGGGTAGGAGCCCGTGGCGACCAGGCAGGCGGCCATGATCAGGCACTGCAACGCGAGGAAGGCGACCATCCCGAGCGACAGGCCCGCCCACCGGCTGTGGATGATCTCGGCCGTGTCCCTGCGCAGCCGTTCGATGGCCGCCGACGCCGCGTGCTCCGCCGGGCGGAACCGCCGGGGCGCGAGCCGTACGATCCCGTCGAGGACGCGGCCGAGGACGGCGGCGGCGCGGTCCCAGTAGAGCGCCGTGGCGACGACGGCGACGAGCACGAGGATCGAGACGGCCCCGACCCAGCCCGCCTTGGCGACCGTGGGATTGGTGGCCTTGCCCGCCATGAGCAGGCACACGATCCCCACGGCGGGCAGGATGAACCGGAACAGCGAGTTCCAGATGCCGGTGACCAGCGTGTAGACGACGATCGGCCGGTTGGCGAAGCCCCAGCCGCGGGTCATGCCGAACGTCAGGGCCACGCCCGCCGCGCCGCCGAACGGCAGCAGGTTGCTGACCGCGCTGCCCGCCGCATTGAGCGTGAGCGCCTGCATGTGCGTGAGCCCGGGCAGCGCGGAGGTCATCACGAACGTGTACGCGTACAGGCTCGCCAGCCACAGGATCGTCATCAGCGCGATCGTCTGCCAGCCGAGGCCGCCGAACTCGTGGCCGATCTCCGTCCAGCTCACGGTGGCGCCGGTCAGGGTGTGCACGATCTGCGGGAGATAGATCACCAGTGCTGTGGCCAGCCCGAGCGACACCACGGACAGCGCGATCTGCAGCCACTTCCTGTTCACCCGCGTACGCCCCCAAGTCCGGTTGCCGGTCCCCTCCAGTCTGCCGGTCCCCGGAGGTGCCGGGCTCCTCCTGGGGGAGGAGTAAGCCCTTAAGGGATGTGCGGGCCGCCGTCGAAGGGGTGCCGCAGGCGGGTGCCGCGGGGCAGGCCGCGGCGCACGTACCACTCGGTGCCGAAGACGAACCGGTAGGCGGGCCCGGGGATCTTCAGCATCGCGCCCAGCGTGCGGTCGCCGTCGCCGCCGGTGGCCTGGGTGGCGTGGGCCGCCATCGCCGCCCGCTTGGCCTTGGCGTACTTGCGCACGTTGACGCGGTGGGTGATCGCGTCGCGGGGCGAGTAGGCCCGTTCGAAGCTCCGCACGTCGATCGCCGGGTAGAACCGGGAGGCCAGCCGCACACCCTTGAGCAGGAGGTCGCGGTCGACCGTCGCCTCCAGCACGATGGGCGTCCCGGCGATCTCGGCGGCCCGGCTGCCGACCCGGTAGACCTGCACGTGGTCGGGGTGGCCGTAGCCGCCGGCCGGGTCGTAGATCGTGAGCAGGTCGGCCGTCTCCTCCTTGAGCACCGAGGCCAGCCGCTGCGCCGCCTCCTCGACGTCGGCGTCGATGAACGCGTTGTCCGGCCGGTCGTCGGCCACGCCGCCGTCGATCGCCAGGCCGGAGTCGCCGTAGCCGAGCAGCACGACCCGGGCGCAGCCCAGGGCCGCCGCCGAGCGGTGCAGCTCGTCCATGCGGGTCCTGCCGAGCTCCTCGCCGTGCGGGAGGTCGGCGAGGCCGCGCTCACCGGCCGTCGCGACGACGAGCACCACGCGGTGCCCCTCGTTGGCCAGCATTGCCATGGTCCCGGCGGTCAGCAGCGCCTCGTCGTCGGGATGGGCGTGGAAGAACACCGCCGTCCTCATCGCGCCCCACGGAACGTCGTCATCGCGTGCTCCACTCGTCTGCGCCGCCGGTTCCGCCCATGATCCCACGTGGCCCGGGTCGCGTGACGTCGCCCTCCCCCTGAGCAGTCCGAATAGGCACGCGGTTTGATGGGCGTGGCGGGCTCTGTCAGGCTGACCCGGTGAGGATTCTTCACGTCAGCGACTGCTATCTGCCGCGGCTCGGGGGGATCGAGGTGCAGGTCGCCGACCTCGTCAGGGCTCAGCGCGAGGCGGGCCACACGGTCGAGGTGGTGACGGCGACGCCGGGGGAGCGGCTGCCGGGGGTGCACCGGGTGGTCGCGAACCTCCCGTTCGACCTGCCGGTCCATCCGCGCGGCACGGCCCACCTTCTCCGGATCATGAGGAGCGGCCGGTTCGACGTGGTACACGTCCACACGGGGGCCGTCTCGCCGTTCGCGTGGATGGGCGTGCAGGCGGCGGTCCGGGCCGGGCTGCCGGTGGTCGCGACCGTCCACAGCATGTGGGATCCGGTCACCCGCGGCGTCTACCGGGCGCTCCAGGCGGCCTTCGGGTGGCGGCGCTGGGGCCTGGTCCTCACCGCCGTCAGCGAGGCCGCCGCGCGGCCGATCCGCGCCGTGGCCGGGCCCCGCGTGCCCGTGCAGGTGGTGTCGAACGGCCTGGACGTGACCTCATGGCGGCCCGAGCCCGGCCCGTCACAGCCCGGCCCGGCGCAGTCCGGCCCGTCACAGTCCGGCTCGGCTCGGCTCGGTTCCGTACGGGACGGTGTGCAGGACGCCGGGGACGCGGCGGTGCACGTGGTGGCGGTCGGCAGGCTGGCGCCGCGCAAGCAGCCGTTGCGCCTGCTCAAGCTGCTGGAGACGGCCCGCGACAGGGTGCCGAGGGACATCGCGATGCGCGCGACGATCGTGGGCGACGGACCGGCCCGCGGGCGCATGGAGCGCTACCTGCGGGCGCGCCGGATGAGCTGGGTGTCGCTGCCGGGCAGGTACAGCCGGGAGCAGATCAAGGACCTGCTGGCCGTGGCCGACGTGTTCGTGGCCCCGGCGCCGCGCGAGTCGTTCGGCCTGGCCGCGCTGGAGGCCCGCGCGGCCGGCGTGCCGGTGGTCGCGCGGGCGCAGAGCGGCGTGGCCGACTTCGTCAGGCCGGGCAAGGAGGGCCTGCTGGGCCGCACGTTCGACGACCTCGTCGCCTCGGTCGTACGGCTGGCCCGCGACTCCGCCCTGCGCCGGTCGATCGCCGAGCACAACAGGGAGACGGAGCCGGTCCGGTGCTCCTGGCCCGCCGTGCTCGAGGGCTTCGCCCACTGCTACGAGCTGGCCGGACGCTGATCCGGAGCCATCGGGGTTAGTAGGGGAGGACCCTTCCCGAGGGGGTGCGCAGGTCGATCGGGGCGGGAACTCTCGGCGGCCGCGGTCGCGGCACGATCTGCACCTTCTTCATCGGGGCCCTCCTTTCGGCGGTGTCCGTCAGCTGGTGCCTTCATGATTCCCATGAATCGGCCGAGATTATCCTCCGGTCGCCAGTTCTTGTTCTTGTAACATTCGCCGCCCGGTCATCCGCGCGCCGCGGACGGCCCGGCGGCGGCCCGCGCGCCGGCCGGGTCCCGCGCCGGGTCCGCGTCACGTGTGCGCCGTGTGTGTACTGGGTCCGCGTCGCGTGTGCGCCGGGTCCGCGTCGCGTGTGCGTCGCGTGTGCGCCGCGTGTGTGCTTGGGCCCGCGCCGACGCCGCGTCGGCTGTGTGCCGGCTCTGTGCCGACGCCGCACGGACGCCGCGCCGTGCGATCAAGATCTATCTGATAAGCGCGGCGTGCTCGATTTGGTGGCGTTTAGCGAGCGCCCTCTCGATGTGCTGCTCCATGATCCGCGCACGTTCGTGATCTCCCTGCCGGGCGCTGGCGGCGGCGAGATTACGGACCACCCGGAGTACGGCCCCCGCCACTTCCTGCAGATGCGTTTCCCGATGCCAGGTATCGCTGAGCGGATCGAGGCCGAGCACATTCAGCATGGCCCGCACCGATCGGCATTTCCCGGCCGCCCGTTCGCGATCTCCGGACGCCAGCGCGGCGTTGCCTTCGGCCACCGCGCCGTGGACGGCCGCGAGGGCCTGCGGCACGTTCAGGTCGTTGTCCATGGCCTCGCTGAACTGCGGGGGAAGGGGCGCGGCGGCGTCGGAGGCCACCCGCAGCACGAACCTCTCGATCCGCCGGTAGGCCGCCGCCGCCTCGTCCAGGGCGTCGGGGCTGAATTCCACCGGCGACCGGTAATGGGCCGCCGCCAGGTAATAACGGAGTTCGGCCGGCCGCACCCGGTCGAGCAGGGCGGGGACGGCCAGCGGGTTGCGCTGGTGTTTACGTATCTTCTCGCCCCGGTGCGTCACCGGCCCGTTGTGCAGCCAGAATCGCGCGAACGAGTCCCCTGCGGCCCGTGACTGCGCCATTTCGTTTTCATGGTGCGGAAATATGAGATTTGCCCCGCCGCCGTGGATGTCGAATTCCGTGCCCAGATATCTGCGGGCCATCGCGGAACACTCCAGATGCCACCCCGGGCGCCCCTCGCCCCAGGGCGAGTTCCACACCGGCTCGCCGGGTTTGGCGCTCTTCCACAACGCGAAATCGCGTGGATCGCGTTTTCCGTGCTCGTTCTCCTCGGTCGCCCGCAGATGCCTCGCCTGCTGCCGGGAAAGGGATCCGTAATGCGGGTAGGTGCCGACCGAGAAATAGATGTTGCCGTCGGACTCGTACGCGTGCCCGGAGGCGACGAGCTGCTCGACCATCTCGATCATCTCCGGGATGTGCCCCGTCGCCCGCGGCTCCACGCTGGGCGGAAGGCAGCCCAGGGCGGTGTAGGTGCGGACGAAGGCGCGGTGGACGGGATCGGTGATCCGCCACCAGGGAACCCCCTCGGAAATGGCCCTGTGGATTATCTTGTCCTCGATGTCGGTGACGTTCCGGCAGAGCAGGACCTCATATCCGCTGTTTTTCAGCCAGCGGTGCAGGATGTCGAAATTCACCTGCGATCTGAGTTGCCCCACGTGCGGCGGAACGACGACGGTGGGACCGCAGAGATAAATCGACACAGTTCCGGGAATTCGGGGGACGAAATCGCGGACGGCGCGGCGATGCGTATCGTATAGGCGAAGACCCACCTAGCCGAGGGTAAGCGACTTATCCGCTCGCTGTCGATAGCGCGGAGCGACCCCGCGCCGCACACCGGGAAATGGCGATTGTGAGGCCGGGGAATAAGGACGATCCGCCCGCTGGTTGGTGCGGGCATGGAGCCGACGAAACGGGGCCGTGTCCGGGTGGAGACGACGGCCAAGCGCGTGCGCGTCTACGTCGAGGGCCGGGCGGTGGCCGACACCACCAGGGCCCTGCTGGTCTGGGAGGTTCCCTACTACCCGACGTACTACTTCCCGGCGGACGACGTCCGCATGGAGGAGCTGAAGGCCACCGGGGAGACGCGGCACTCGCCGAGCAGGGGCGACGCGGTGGTCCACGACGTGGCCGGCCGGGCGGGCGCCGCCCTCGTGTACGGGGACGACGCGCCGCTCGATCAGATCCGGGGCCACGTCCGCTTCGACTGGGACGCGATGGACAACTGGTTCGAGGAGGACGAGGAGGTCTTCGTCCACCCCCGCGACCCGTACACGCGGGTGGACATCCTGCCCAGCTCGCGCCACGTCCGGGTGGAGGTGGGCGGCGTGACCGTGGCCGACTCGCACAACCCGCGCATCCTGTTCGAGACCGGTCTGCCCCCGCGTTACTACCTGCCGAAGACCGATGTGCGGCTGGACCTGCTGCGCCCGTCCGAGACCGTGACGCACTGCCCGTACAAGGGCCGCGCGGTGTACTGGTCGGTCGGCGAGGAGGAGTCCGGCAGGGACCTCGTCTGGTCGTATCCCACGCCGCTCCCGGAGTCGCAGAAGATCGCCGGGCTCGTCGCCTTCTACGACGAGAAGGTGGACGTGTACGTCGACGGCGTTCTCCAGGACCGCCCGAAGTCGAAGTTCGCCTGACCGCCTCGCCACCGGTCAGCCGAGGTCCACCTCTCGTGGGGGGTCCTTGTGCCGGGGGAACTCGACGTCGTCGTCCCAGTCGGGGTCCGCGAGGAGGAAGCGGACGAAGCCGGGGGCGTCTTCGTGCCACTCGGTCACAGCGGTGCGCCTGTCCGGCCTGTCCGGCCTGTCCGGCCTGTCCTGACGGAACTGTAGGCGGCCGGCAGGCGGCGGTGCGGGCGATCCGGTGCTGTGGTCCGGATGGCCCAGCGGCGGATCAGCGGCGGATCAGCGGCGGATCAGCGGCGGATGACGTGGAGGACGCTGGCGATGCGCTCGGCGGCGGTGACCACGTCGGAGGCGTGCCCGATCCGGCCGGCCCACGACAGCCAGTACCACCACTCGCCGTCGCTGGCGTTGGACGCGAGCACGTCCTCGGCCATCGTGGGCTCCATGGGGTTGATGACGCGCAGACGTGGATAGAGACCGGCCGGCGCCGTCAGGCGCACCTGGAAGGAGTGGGCCTCGAGCTGCGCGGCGAGCCGCTCCAGGTGGTCCATCGCCTCGCTGCGGTCTACCGTCGTCATGGTCAGCCTCCGGGAACGTCAGGACCTATCACCGGAAAGGGTGAACCCGCAACGACCCACCGGCAATCGCGCCGATTCGCCGAAACCGTGCAACAACCAGGGAATTCGCCCGGTTTCCGTGGAACACCCGCGGGTTCGGGAACACGAAGGGATAACAGTCCCGGGGGGTTGGGTGCCTGCGTGTTTACCTTGGGGAAACAACCGTAAACGGGGACCGCTTCACCAGTGGAGGGCGTGCACATGGCCCGCGGAGAGCACTCACCCGCTTGCGCGCGTCGTTGGCGCGAACAGGCACAGGCACGGCAGTGGACGCTGTGGCAGACCGTCCAGGCGATCCACGGATGCTGCGGCGTCAGCCTGCTGAAGGCGCACCGGCTCGGCCGCGGATGGTCGGCCCGGCAGGCGATCGAGGAGCTGGAGCAGCTCTGCGAGCAGCAGAACCTCGGCCACCCGCGAGCGAGCATCGACCTGCTGAACGCCTGGGAGAACAACCGGGCCCGCCCGCGCCCCCAGACCATCGACCTGCTGGCCCGGCTCTACCGGGCCAACGCCGTACGGCTCGGCCTGGCCGCCGACTACTGCGAGGACACGGGCGGGCAGAAGATCGTCGTGGTGGGGCCGGGCCAGACCGGTGAGCAGACCCGCGCCGAGGACCCGGCCGCCGACGACGCGGAGCGCCGGGCGATGTTCCACCAGGCGATGCTCATGGGCACGCCGAGCGGCCGGTTCTTCGCGGAGATCGAGAGCCTGCGCCACGACCTCGACCGCACGCTGGCCGCGGGCACGGTGAGCGAGGACCAGCTCGACCGGCTCGACGAGCAGGTGCTGCGCTACCGCAGGGAGTACATGACGACCCCGCCGACGCCGATGCTCTGCCGGGTCATGCTGGAGATCTCCGACGTGCGCCGGCTGAGCGCGGTCCGCCAGCCGTCGTCGGTGCAGCGCCGCCTGCTCACCGCGACCACGATGCTCACCCTGCTCGCCGCCGACGCGCTGATGAAGCTGGGCGACACCCGCCAGGCCCACGCCTGGTACGGCACCGCCCGCGCCGCCTCCGACGACGTGGGCGACCTGCGGCTGCGGGCGCTCGTGCGGGCCCAGCAGACGATGCTCCTCTACTACTACGGCGACCTGAACGAGACCGTGCGGCTGGCCCGCGAGGCGCGGACGCTGGCCGGCTCGGCCCCCAGCTCGCCCGCGGCGCTGGCGGCGGCGGCCGAGGCCCGCGCGCTGGCCAGGATGGGCGACGGCAAGGCCGCCAGGACCGCGCTCGCCGAGGCGGAGCAGATCTTCGCCCGCATGCGCGGCATCAGCCAGGACGACCTGGCCTTCGTCTTCACGGAAAAGCGGATGAAGTTCTACCGCACCGGCACCCTGATCGAGCTGGGGGACGCCCAGCAGGTGCAGGGCATCGACGGGTTCCCCCCGGGCTTCCAGACCATCGACCCGGCGCTGATCCTGCTCGACCAGGCGAGCCACCTGGCCAGGAACGGCGACCACGAGGAGGCGTGCAGGATCGCCGCGGACGCGCTGCGCCAGGTGCCCGCCGAGCACCGCACCTCGATCGTCGTCACCCGGGCCAGGGCCCTGCTGGCGGACGCCGACCCCGCGCTGCCCGCCGTACGGCGCCTGCGACGGGTGCTGGCGGAGTCGACGCCCACACTCGCCATGAGCGGGCTGTACCCGGCGGCCGAGGGTGCCTGAAACCGCGATGAGGACGATGGAGCCGGCACCGCTGGCCGAGGAGGCGTTCGGGGTCCTGCGCGAGGTCTGCGCGAGCATCGGGGTGGACGCGCGCGGGGCGCGGCTCCTGCGGCTGCGCAGCAACGCGGTCTTCAAACTGCAGGGGGACGTGGCGGGCGGGGAGCTGGTGGTGCGGATCGCGACCGCGCCGGACGCGCTGACCCGGCTGCCGGTGGTCGTGGCGGTCGCCCGCTGGCTCGCCGACCGGGGCTTCCCGACGGTGCGGCCCGCCGACGAGATCGCCGACCAGCCGATCGTGCACGACGGCCGGGCGGTCACCTTCTGGCGTTACGTCCCCTCCCGCGGCCGCCCGACGACCCGGCAGCTCGGCCGGGTGCTGCGCAGCCTGCACCGCGAGCCGCTGCCGCCGGTGGGGCTGCGGACGCTCACCGACCCGCTCGCCGAGGTGCGGCACGCGGTGGAGCACCGGGCCGAGGTGCTCACCGCCACCCAGCGGTCGTGGCTGAGCGACCGCATCGAGGAGCTCACCGGGCGCTGGCACGACCTCGACACCGGCTCGCCGGTGCTGCTGCACGGCGACGCCTGGATCGACAACCTGCTGCGCTGCCAGGACGGGCACGTGGTGCTGTGCGACTGGGACGGCGTGGCAGTCGGCCCGCGCCAGTGGGACCTGGTGCACACCTATCACGGGCAGCGCCGCTTCGGCCTGTCGGCGGCCGACGTGGACGAGTTCGCCCGCGCGTACGGCTCGGACCTGCGGCTGTGGCCCGGCTACAGCACGCTGATGGAGGTGCGGGACATGTACGCCGTGGGCATCCATATCCGGAACGCCTCCGGCGACCCGTTCTCCCGGCAGGAGCTGCCCCGGCGGCTCGACTCGCTCACGCGCGGTGACGGGCACGCGCGCTGGTACATGGCGGCACCGGCATAGCCTCGGGTAATCGCGGGTACTCTCCGTACAGGCTGCGAGTGTCGCAGTAGACAATTCCTGAAAACATGGTTTGTAAAAAGCGCACCCGGGTTACATCCGGCGGCGGATATGCGCGCACTTCCAGCGTCCCACGCGGGTCGCGCGACGAATCCGCTGTGCAGCCTCGTGTTCCTGACCTGGGAACATGGTGTGGCTTCCAAGAAGGAGAAGCAGTTGTCTGAAGGCACTGTCAAGTGGTTCAACGCCGAAAAGGGCTTCGGGTTCATCGCTCCGGACGACGGCACCGCTGACGTGTTCGTTCATTATTCGGCGATCAATTCGAACGGTTATCGGACGCTGGACCAGAACCAGAGAGTCAGCTACGTGACCGTTCAGGGAAACAAGGGACCGCAGGCCGAACAGGTCACGCCGCTCTGAAGACGTGACTCACGGTGACATCGCGGTCGTGACCGGCCGCGCCCGCGGTACCACGTCGGCCCGCGCCGCTGCGGCGGCGCGGGCCCGATGTTTTGCCGTTCCTTTGCCGGGCAGCGGCAACGGTCATGAGACTGAGCATGACCTCCGATCTGTGGTGGAAGAACGCGGTCGTCTACTGCCTCGACATCGAGACCTTCGCCGACGGCGACGGCGACGGGATCGGTGACTTCAGGGGGGCGATCCAGCGCATCGACCATCTGGACCGGATGGGTGTGACGTGCATCTGGCTCATGCCGTTCTTCCCGACGCCCGACAGGGACGACGGCTACGACATCACCGACTTCTACCGCGTCGATCCCCGCCTCGGCACGCTCGGCGACTTCGTCGAGTTCATGCGGGTGGCCAGGGATCGCGGCATGCGGGTCATCGCCGATCTCGTGGTCAACCACACCTCCGACCAGCATCCCTGGTTCAAGGACGCCCGCTCCGGCCGCGACTCCCGCTATCGGGACTGGTACATCTGGTCGGACAAGCCGGAGCCCGACGATCCCAAGGGCATCGTGTTCCCCGATCAGGAGGACAGCCTCTGGGAGTACGACGAGAAGACCGAGCAGTATTACTTCCACCGCTTCTACCGGTTCCAGCCCGACCTGAACACCACCAACCCGGAGGTGCGGGACGAGATCGCCCGGATCCTCGGCTTCTGGATGGAGCTGGGCCTGTCGGGCTTCCGGGTGGACGCCGTGCCGTTCCTCGTCGAGCAGGTCACCGACAGCGACGAGCTGCCCGACCCGCACGAGTTCTTCTCCTGCCTGCGGGCCTTCCTCAGCCGCCGCGACGGCAGCGCCATCCTCCTCGGCGAGGTCAACCTGCCGTACGACGACCTGGTGCGGTATTTCGGCAACGATCTCGGCGACGAGATCACCATGTGCTTCGACTTCATCACCATGCAGCGGACCTACCTGTCGCTGGCCCGCCAGGACGCCGGTCCGCTGGCCGCGGCCCTGCGGGAGCGCCCCAAGGCGCCCAAGGACTCCCAGTGGGCGACGTTCGTCCGCAACCACGACGAGCTCACGCTCGACAAGCTGAGCGAGGCCGAGCGTGAGGAGGTCTTCGCGGCCTTCGGCCCGGACAAGGACATGCAGTTGTTCGGCCGGGGCCTGCGCCGGCGCGTGCCGACGATGCTGGGCGGCGACCTCGACCGGATCAAAATGGTCTACAGCCTGCTGTTCTCGCTGCCGGGCACCCCGGTGCTCTTCTACGGTGAGGAGATCGGCATGGGGGAGAACCTGGAGCTGGAGGGCCGCCAGGCCGTCCGCACGCCCATGCAGTGGACCCCGCACCGCAACGGCGGCTTCAGCGACGCCGATCCCTCGAAAGTGCGCATCCCCATGCCCGCCGGGGACTACGGCCCCGAGAAGGTCAACGTCAGCGCGCAGGAGCGCGACCCCGGCTCGCTGCTGTCGTGGATCACCCGGTTGATCCGGCACTACCGCGACTGCCCCGAGCTGGCCTGGGGCGAGTACGCGGTGCTGGACACCGGTGTTGACGCCGTGTTCGCCCACCGGGCCGATCGCGACGGCGAGACGGTCGTGGCCGTGCACAACCTCGGTGAGACCGAGGTCGAGGTGGAGATCACCCTGGACGGGCTCGGCTCGTCCACGGTGCTGACCGACCTGCTGGTGGACGGCACGGTGGAGATCTCCGGCGACGGCCGGGCCCGCTTCCCCATGGGCAGGTACGGCTGCCGCTGGTTCCGCGCCTCCACCCCCGAGACTGCCCCGGCCGATTCCGCCGACGTCTCCTAGGGGATCCCTCAGGGACGGCTCGGGTGGATCTCCGATGGGCCGGTGCCCTTCCCGCGGCCAGAGTGAAGAGCCATGGGAATGGTCTTGGGATACGCGCTGGTCGCGGCCGGCGCCACCGCGATGTTCGCGCTGCACCTGGTGGGAGGGCTCGACCCGCTCACGGCGACGATCAGCCAGTATTTCTACGCGCCGGACGGCTGGCTGTTACCCCTCTCGCTGACGTCGATCGCCGTGGGCTCGGCCGTGCTCGCCGTACGGCTCGACCGGCTGGGGCGGCTCGACCGGCGCGCAGCGCTGCTGGTGGGCCTGTGGAGCGCCTGCCTGCTGCTGGTGGCCGGGTTCCCGACCGATCCGCTGGGCGCGCCGCTGTCGCTCTCCGGCAACATCCACCGCTATGCGGCCTTCGTCGCCTTCGCCAGCCTGCCGGTGGCCGGGCTGCGCGTCGCCCGGGCCACCCGTTCGCGTCTGGTGCGTGTGCTGTGCGCCGTCGCGCTCGGCTCGCTGGTCCTCGTGGTCGTGCCGTACGTGTTCCGGATGCTGGGCCTCGACCCCGGGACGGTGCCGGCCGGGCTCACCCAGCGCCTCACCGTCGTGACCGAGATGGCGGCGCTGGTGGCCATGTCGATATCCGCGTCCCTGGCGGCGCCGAGGTCAGCCGCCGCAGCTCTGGTAGGTGTAGACGCCGGGCCGGACCTTGTATCGGTCGCGGACCCGGGTCGTGCCCGTCCGGGTGTCGATCGTGAGGACGGTCACCACGTCGCGGGCGCGCTCGTAATCGGAGACGTGGACGGTCACCTCGTGCTCGCCGGTCCAGTCGACGGTGTCGGGCGAAACGTCCTTCGGCAGCGCGATGGGCACGGAGCCTCCCGTCTGGTCGGTCCTGACGTCGTAGAAGCGCAGCGCGGCCTTCTTGCCGCTGCCGGTGACGAAGGCGACCGTGCGGCCGTCGGCGGCCAGCGCCCACGGGCCGTTGTTGGCCACGATCTGGGGTGGGACCGCGCCGGTCAGCTCGGCGCCCGTGAGGTCGTGGACGGACAGCCCGGTGGTGTTGGCGCCGGCGTCCCGCGGCAGGAGGACGGCCGAGCCGTCCGCGCTGAAGCCGGAGAACCCGTCCGACTTCGGGATCGTGCCGGTCGCGGCCGCCCGCGCGACGTCGAACAGGCGGCCGTGCGTCGCGCCGTGCTCGTCGGTGTAGAGGAGGGCCAGGCGGCCGCCGTCCTGGGACATGTCCAGCCAGACCGAGTCCATGCCGACGCCGCGCGGTAGCGGCGTCTTCGGCATCACGCGGACCCCCTTGAGGACCCCGCCGTGGAACTCGCGCACCACCAGGCGGTGATCGGACTTGCGGAAGTAGGCCACCGACTCGCCGTCGCCACTGACGGTGAGGGGCGCGCTGGTGCTCTTGTCGACCTTTCCCTTGGCGTCGATCGGCCACAGCATGGCGTCCTTGAGCGCGACCCGCCTGCCGTCGAGCAGGTCCAGCCGCCAGGTGTGACACGGCACCTCGGTGCCGTCCTTGATCCGGCAGGCGTCCACCGAGGCGTAGCGGATCGAGTGGTGCGTGGTCTGGGCCGTGGCGGGCGCGGCCGTCGTGAAGATCGTGAGCGTGGACAGGGCGAGGCCGGCCAGACCCGAGACGACCGGCAGGGCGGGGTGGCGCATGACTTCTCCTTTCTGGGAGGCCATGCAATTGGACCAGCCCCGGGCGTCGCCGGTTCGTCACATCTCTGTTGCGTACGCCTCGCCGTACCGGGTGACGGACCCCGGACGGCACGAAGGGGCGGGCCCGCGGCGGGCCCGCCCCTTCGTGCGCGGTCGTCAGACGAGGCGGTCGTCAGATGAGACCGAGAGCCCGTACGGCGTCGCGCTCCTCGACCAGCTCGTTCACCGAGGCGTCGATCCGCTCACGGGAGAACGGGTCGATGTCCAGGCCCTGGACGATCTCCCAGCGGCCGTTCCTGGACACCACGGGGAAGGACGAGATGAGGCCCTCGGGCACGCCGTAGGAGCCGTCGGACGGGATGGCCGCCGAGGTCCAGTCGCCCTCGGGCGTGCCGTTCACCCAGTCGTACACGTGGTCGATCGCCGCGTTCGCCGCGGACGCCGCCGAGGACGCGCCGCGCGCCTCGATGATGGCGGCGCCGCGCTTGGCGACGGTCGGGATGAAGGTGTCGCGCAGCCACTCCTGCTCGACCAGCTCGGCCGCGATCTTGCCGCCGACCTCGGCGTGGAAGAGGTCGGGGTACTGCGTCGCGGAGTGGTTGCCCCAGATCGTCATCTTCTTGATCTCGGTCACCGGCACGTTCAGCTTGGCCGCGAGCTGCGAGAGCGCGCGGTTGTGGTCGAGGCGGGTCATGGCGGTGAACCGCTCGGCCGGAACGTCCGGAGCCGCGGACTGCGCGATGAGCGCGTTGGTGTTGGCGGGGTTGCCCACCACGAGCACGCGGATGTCGTCGGCCGCGTGGTCGTTGATGGCCCTGCCCTGCGGGCCGAAGATGCCGCCGTTGGCCTCAAGGAGGTCGCCGCGCTCCATGCCCTTCGTACGCGGGCGGGCGCCGACGAGCAGCGCGATGTTGGCGCCGTCGAAGGCCTTGGCCGGGTCGTCGGAGATCTCGATGCCCCGCAGCAGCGGGAACGCGCAGTCTTCGAGCTCCATCGCGGTGCCCTCGGCCGCCTTGACGGCCTGCGGGATCTCCAGAAGGCTCAGCTTCACCGGAGTGTCCGCCCCGAGGAGCTGACCCGAGGCGACGCGGAAGAGCAGCGCGTAACCGATCTGGCCGGCCGCGCCGGTGACGGTCACTTTGACGGTCATGACGATCCCCATTCGCGATATGTGTGACTCACGGATGCTACCCGCCGGGCGGGTTCCTCCCGTGACCAGGTGGCGCCGTGTTCCCGCGTCGCGCGGGTTCCCCGCTTCCGCGCGTCGGGGGCCGGAGGAGACATCCGGCCCCCTGGCCACGCGTTATCGCCTGCGGAAGGGTGAAACTTTCACGAAACACGTAGGTGACTTCAGACGTAACAGCGTGACGGAATCCCTGCTCGGACGCGAAGTGAACGCCGCGCCGCGACTTCGCCGTTCATCCGCCCTTGACGGGTCCCTGTACGGCGCCGGAGGCGGTGCCTATGGTTCGTGGGAGCGCTCCCAAGCGCAGAATTCATCGCCAGGAGGACCTTCCCAATGAGATCCACCCCCCGACCGGGAGCCGTGAGCTCCACGGTGCGCCGCGGCCTGGTCGCGGCGGCCGTGCTCGCGCTCGGTTCCACGGCGGCCGTCGCCACCGCCACCTCGGCGAGTGCCGCGGTCTCCTGCAAAGTCACCTACTCCGCCAGTGAGTGGCAGGGCGGCATGTCCGTCAACCTGACCATTCAGAACCTGGGCGACGCCATCAACGGCTGGACCCTCGCGTTCACGTTCCCGAACAGCAGCCAGAAGGTCACCCAGGGCTGGTCGGGCAACTGGAGCCAGTCGGGCAGCAACGTGACCGTGACCGCCATGGACTGGAACAAGTCCATGCCCACCGGCTCCTCGACGAACATCGGCTTCAACGGCACCTGGTCCGGGAGCAACCCGACGCCGACCGACTTCAAGATCAACGGCGTCTCCTGCAACGGCACCCCGCAGTCGCCGTCGCCCTCGCCGTCGCCGTCCGTCTCGCCCTCGGCCTCTCCCTCGGCCTCTCCCTCGGCTTCTCCCTCGGCCTCCCCGAGCGTGTCCCCGTCGGCCTCGCCCTCCCCGCGGGTCTCGCCGTCGATCTCCCCCTCGCCGTCGCCCTCCCCGTCGACCTCGCCGCCGCCGCCCGGGACCCACGTGGACAACCCGTACTCCGGCGCGACGGGCTACGTGAACCCGGACTGGTCGGCGAGCGCCGCCTCCGAGCCGGGCGGCTCGCGCGTGGCCAACATGTCCACGGCGGTCTGGCTGGACCGCATCGCGGCGATCAGCTCCGGCTCGGCCGGCAACAACAGCATGGGCCTGCGCGACCACCTCGACGAGGCGGTCAGGCAGGACGCGGCCAACGGCAGCACGCCTCTCACGATCCAGGTTGTCATCTACGACCTGCCGAACCGCGACTGCTCGGCGCTCGCCTCCAACGGTGAGCTGAAGATCGCGCAGAACGGCCTCGCACGGTACAAGAGCGAGTACATCGACGTGATCGCCGACATCATGTCGGACTCGAAGTACTCGAACCTCCGCATCGTGACGATCATCGAGCCCGACTCGCTGCCGAACCTGATCACCAACGTGAGCTCGTTCCAGGCGTGTCAGGAGGCCGAGTCCTCGGGCGCCTACGTCCAGGGTGTGCAGTACGCGCTGAACAAGCTGCACGCGATCAAGAACGTCTACACCTACGTGGACGCGGCGCACCACGCCTGGCTCGGCTGGGACAACAACTTCCAGCCGATGGTGAACCTCTTCTACCAGGTCGCCAGCGGCACCACCGCCGGCGTGAACAGCATCGACGGGTTCATCGTCAACACCGCCAACTTCGGCGCGACGGTCGAGCCGTACTTCACCATCAACACCTCGGTGAACGGCCAGTCGGTGCGTCAGTCCCACTGGGTGGACTGGAACTGGTACGTGGATGAGCAGTCCTTCGCGATCGCTCTCCGCAACGCTCTGGTGGCGAAGGGCTTCCCGAACACGCTGGGCATGCTGATCGACACCTCCCGCAACGGCTGGGGCGGTTCGGCCCGGCCGACCGGTCCGAGCACGTCCACCAACGTGGACACGTTCGTCAACGAGTCCCGCGTCGACCGCCGCATCCACGCCGGCAACTGGTGCAACCAGTCCGGTGCCGGTCTCGGTGAGCGTCCGAGGGCGAACCCCGCCACCGGTCTCGACGCCTACGTCTGGATCAAGCCCCCGGGTGAGTCGGACGGCTCCAGCTCCGCCATCGACAACGACGAGGGCAAGGGCTTCGACCGCATGTGCGACCCGACCTACGGCGGTAACAGCCTGAACGGCAACAACCCGAGCGGCGCTCTCGCGAACGCCCCGGTTTCCGGCCACTGGTTCTCCGCTCAGTTCCAGCAGCTCATGCAGAACGCCTACCCGCCCCTCTCGTAACACGAGGCGCGAGTGACAGCGGGCCCCGCCGCATCCGCGGCGGGGCCCGCCCCTTTGTGCGCCCGGTCTTTGTGCGCCCGGTCTTTGCGCGCCCGGTCATGTCGCCGGGTCAGGAGTAGTGGCTCGACCTGCTGCTCCGGGTGAGCTTGAGCACGACCGACACGATCAGCGCGATCGCGCCGATGATGAGAACCCACTTCAGCGCGCCGAAGATGAGCCCGATGACGGAGCCGAGAAGGAAGAAGCCGACGACCACGGCTGCGGCGATGAGGAGAATGCGTCCCATGCCTTCACGGTACGGGCCGCCCTCCCGCCGGTCGCAGGGCCGAAGGCCAAGTTCAGGGCAGACTCAGGGTCATCTCAGGGTGGGGGGAGGGGGCCCGCTCCGGCGTCAGTCGTTGGCGTGCAGCGCCGCGTTGAGCTCGATGCCCCTGCTGTCGCGGGACACCGCCTCGACCGCCCCGGTCGTCGAGTTGCGGCGCAGCAGCAGGCCCGACTTGCCCGACAGCTCCCGCGCCTTCACGACCGCCCCGTCCGGCAGCGTGACCTTGGTGCCCGCCGTGACGTACAGCCCGGCCTCCACGACGCAGTCGTCGCCGAGCGAGATGCCGATGCCGGAGTTGGCCCCGAGCAGGCAGCGCTCGCCGATCGAGATGACCTCCTTGCCGCCGCCGGACAGCGTCCCCATGATCGAGGCGCCGCCGCCCACGTCGGACCCGTCGCCCACGATCACCCCGGCCGAGATGCGGCCCTCGACCATGGACGCGCCGAGCGTGCCGGCGTTGTAGTTGACGAAGCCCTCGTGCATGACGGTGGTGCCGCTCGCCAGGTGGGCGCCGAGCCGTACGCGGTCGGCGTCGGCGATCCGCACCCCGGAGGGCAGCACGTAGTCGACCATGCGGGGGAACTTGTCCAGGCCGTACACGGTCACCGGGCCCCGGGCCCGCAGGCGCAGCCGTACCTCCTCGAACCCCTCCACCTTGCACGGGCCGTGGTTGGTCCACACGACGTTGGACAGCAGCCCGAAGATCCCGTCGAGGTTGAGCGCGCGCGGCCGGACCAGGCGGTGGGACAGCAGGTGCAGACGCAGGTACACGTCATGCGTGTCGGCCGGCGGGGCAGACAGGTCGGCGATGCCGGTGCGCACGGCCACGACCTCGACGCCCCGGGCGGCGTCGGGGCCGACGAGGGCCGCCATGGCCGGGTCGAGCTCGTCGCCCGCGATCCGCTCGGTGCCCACGGCCGGGGGCTCGCCCAGCGCCGGGGAGGGGAACCAGGTGTCCAGCACGGTGCCGTCCGCGGCGATCGTGGCAAGGCCGATGCCGTACGCACCCGAGGTGGTGGAGTCGATAGCTGTCATGTGCACCAACGCTACCGGCTCACGGCGAAAGATCCCCAGGACGGACGACGCGGGCGGCGCTGCCGATCGCCGCGAACAGGTGCTCGGGCCACTCGGTCAGGGATCGACGCCCGTCACGTGACAGAAGGGGCACGCCGCACCTGGTCGGTCGCCGGGTGATCAGCTGCCGAACTCGCCCTTCTTGACACCCGCGATGAAGGCGCTCCACTCGCTCGGGGTGAAGGCCAGGACCGGGCCCGTGCGGTCCTTGCTGTCCCGTACGGCCACCACCCCCGGCAGGTTCGTCGCCACCTCGACACAGTTGTTCCCGCCACCGCTGTAGCTGGATTTACGGAACTCGGCACCGGACAGATCAGGGGAGATCATGTTCACTCCTCGCCGCAGTTATGAGCTCTGCTGACTTCTCGGGGGACAGGCATATGTTGAGGATGCGTTCGAATGTCAGCATAAGCCGCCGTACTTGATCGGTCGCCTCTACGTACACGTCGCCGGCTGGCCCTTCGACGTATCCGACGTCAGGATCCTCGTCGTCGAAACTCAGCACGGAGAAGCCTCCCTCCATGCCGCCGTGGGCGCCGGCCGCCAGCGGAAGGACCTGGATAGTGACGTTCGGCCAAGCCGCGACTTGGAGGATGTGATCAAGCTGGCGTGCCGTGAGGCCCGGTGATCCGACGGGCTTGTGCAGGATGCCCTCGTCGAGCAGAGCGTGCACAGTAGGGGCGTGAGAGCCGAGAAGGTTGATCTTGCGTGCCATGCGGGCGTCCACGCGCCGGTCGATGTCCGGCGAAGCAAGTTCGGGTCTTGTAGCGCAGATGATCTCGCGGGCGTAATCCTCGCTTTGGAGCAGGCCGGGAACCAGCGTAGGTTCCCACATTCGGATGGCCGTCGCCTCGCTTTCCAGCGCGATGTAGGAGCCGGTGAAGACGTCGCTGTAGGCGGTCCACCAGCCTCGTTTGCCGGCGTCCTTGCCGAGCTGGATCAGGCCAGCCTTCCCGCTGCTGTCCACGCCGTACAGATCGCAGGCGTTGCCGATGTCCTCCGCGCTCGGCAGCAGCCGCGCGTTCTCGACGCGATTGAGCTTCGAACGGCTCCACCCAAGCTGGTGGGCTGCCACCTCGGGTGAGAGACCCGTCTGCTCACGGAGTCGCCGCAGTTCGCGACCCAATCGGCGGTGTCTCACAGTGGGACTTCTCATCACCAAGCCCTTGGATAGTCATGATCGCATGAAGATTGCCCGCACAGTTCCTTGCCATCTCGCACTGTGCGAGCCATGATGTCGCAGAGCGGACACGAACAGTAAAAGAATGATGACAGAGGGGAGCGGCTAAGCAAAGTCATCGCCATCAGAGGCGATACAAGGACGGACCCGCCCGTCGCGGGCACGATCGGACGGGTCCTTGATCAGGAAGCGAGGTTCCTGACCCATGACCCAAGATAGGGCCGCTGCGCCCGGCACGGAGTTCGCCGGGTGGCGGATCATGAGGAGCGACGCCGGCCGCTTCTGGGCGAGCCGTGAACGGCCGTTCCCATCGGAGGCCGAGCAGGCGGGTGCTTGCCGTACCGTCGACGCCGACAACCTGCGCGAACTGTGTCAGGCCATCGCGGAACAGGAGAGCCTGGCCGAGATGGCGGTGCTCCGATGATCGGAAACCGCATCACGACGTCCGCCGGAGTCGGCCTCCGCAATCGGAAGGGACCAGCTACGTGGGGCATGCCTTTCCGGCCGGGCCGTACGGCTGAGCGTTCGCGCCGGTCGTGCCCGCCCTGGTGCGTGGAGCCCCACATCGATGAGCCTCCTGGTGAGCGCATTCACAACGCCTGGCTGCGGTCCATCGAGCTGAACGCGATCCCCCTGGCCGGGCAGCCGCAGTGGATGTGGATCGATCTCAGCCTCGGGCCGGGTGACGCCGAGCCCCGCGTCCACCTGAGCATCGAGGATCGCTCCTTTGTAGAGCTGACGATAGGCGAGGCGCGGAGCGTCGGAACGCATCTGATCGGCCTGGCCGCTCTCGGTGTGATGGAGATCCCGCCGACGTCGCCCGTCTGATCCTCGTACGCAACGTACATCCCCTCTCAAGCCTGCCGGTCGTTGCCGCCCGCGACCGGCAGGGCCTGGGGGTCTCCCATAGAAGCCTTCCCCGTTTAAGGAGACCGCTTCCGCCGAACGCCTTCCTGTCGTACAGCCCCCGTTACGACAGGAAGGCCTCATGCCCGTCCCCGAGGTCTGACGGCACGCGGCTCGGGGCCGCTGCCCAAGCTGTGCTATGCCCTCGGCTGATAGTTTAGGCGGCGCTTTCCGGGGGCACCGCCGTCGCCTGGACCGATGCGAGGACCTCGACGAGGGCGTCGACGTCGGAGTCGGAGAAGAGGTCTTCGGGACCGCCGGGGGCCAGCGAGGTGAAGGGCGACTCGTAGAGCACGTCGACCTCCATGAAACCGTTCTTCGCCAGGAAGTCGATTACCAGTGACACGAAGTGGAACTGGCTCGCGGAGAGGCTCTTGCCCGACTGGAACTGGTCGAACGCCTTCGCTGCGGCCTCTCGGTCGAGACCAGTGAGAGATCGGAGGAAGAGGCCAAGCCCGCCGTGCTCGGATTTGGCCCGCTCGATGTCGTCCGCCGTGCCGAATCCGTTCCTGAGGAAGATCAGCTCAAGCTGGTCGAGGTCGGCGGATGTGATCTGCTGGTTGCGGTGAAGCTTCTGAATCACAAGCTCGTTCTCGTGACTGCGCAGGTATGTCCGGACCTTGGCTTCGAACTTGGACTTGTCCGTGCCCAGAGACACCCCATTGATCTGCGTCACGCTCAGGTCGCCGAGCTCGTCCTCGAAGTCGGTGTAGACGATGCCGCGCTTCACCTTGGGGATGAGCTTGACCAGCCCGCGCAGCCGCTTGCGCATGTTCTCCAGCATCGGCAGCGTGACGTCCTCCCACCACTGGTCAGTGGTGAGGTCTTCGAGGAACTCCTGCTGCTGCTTAACGTTGGGGATCGTCAGCGTGGTCGGGTCGAGCAGCGCCGAGGCAATCTCCTGCACCTGGTCATGGAGCTTGGAGTAGTCCGCGTCGGCCTGGATGAGTGCGAGTTGCAGTCGCAGTGCGAGCAGGTCGAATCGCTTGGCCTCCTGGCTGTTGTCGTCGTCGCGGAACTCGGTGGGGAGGCCTGCCAAGGTCGAGATGATCTCGGCGTGCTTGTCCAGTGTGATCCGCTGCCAGTTCGCAGGCTCGCGGTACGTCTCCACCTCGCGAAGGTGACGGCGCACCTCGACGTTGGCCGTATTCATGTTGGCCACTTCGGACTGAAGCCGCTCGGCGAGGGACCAGCGCAGATCGACCTCGCTCTTCGTCCCGTCGGGCGTGCCGTTCGGAAACGGCGGCAGGTCAGGATGGTGCTGATCGAGCTTGAGCAGCAGGTCCATCCGCTGCTTGAACAGCCGCTCGCTGAGCGAGGGCTGGACCCTGCCCTCGGCGGTCGGGAAGTTCTGATTGAAGAACTCCACGTTCTGGAACAGGTCGAAGACGAGGAAGCCGGTCTTGTCCTGGTTGGGGCCGAACAGGTCGGGACAGAGCCGCGTACCTCGGCCGATCATCTGCCAGAACTTCGTCTTGGACCGCACGAGCTTGGCGAACACCAGGTTGACGACCTCGGGTACGTCGATGCCGGTGTCGAACATGTCGACCGAAATCGCAATGTGCGGGGCCTTGTCTCGGTCGGAGAATTTGTCGATCAGGTCCTGGGCGAGCCGCTTCTGATAGGTGATGACCTGAGCGAATGTGCCCTTGTATTCGGGGAAGAGTTCGTTGAAGCGCTGGGCGATGAACTCGGCGTGGTTGTTGTTCCGCGCGAAGACGATGGTCTTGCCCAGCCGCTCCCCGCCCTCGACCTTCGCGCCGTACGTCATCAGCGTGATGAGCGTCTTGTCGATCGTGTCCGCGTTGAAGAGAAACTTGTTGATCTCGTCGGCGCTAACCTCGTCGGGAACGTCATCGTTCTCCGACCAGTCAAGCGCGTCCCACTTCTCCTTGTCCTCGTCGGAGAGGTCGTCGTACTTGATGCCGCCGCGTTGAAACTTCAGCGGTACGTCCACGGCGGTCGGGGCGACCAGATAGCCCTCGGCCACGGCCTCGTCCAAGCCGTAGACGTCGGTAGGCACGCCGTCTTCCAGGTGAAAGAGCCGGTAGGTGTTGCGGTCGATCTCGTCCTTCGGGGTGGCGGTCAGCCCGACGAGCAGCGAGTCGAAGTAGTCGAAGATGGCGCCGTACTTCTGGTAAACCGACCGGTGCGCCTCGTCGATGATGACCAGGTCGAAATAGCCGGGGCCGAACCTGCGCACACCATCCGTGGTCTCGTTGATCAGGTTCATCATGGTCGGGTACGTCGAGACGTAGACCCGGCCCTCGTCGTTCTTCTCGTTCAGCAGGTTCACCGTGGGCACGCCCGGCAGGTGCTCCTTGAACGCGTTCGTGGCCTGGTTCACCAGTGCCTGGCGGTCGGCCAGGAACAGCGCCCGCTTGACCCAGTTGGCCCGGATCAACTGGTCGACCAGGGCGATGATCGTGCGGGTCTTGCCGGAACCTGTCGCCATCACGAGCAGCGCGTGCCGCAGGCTGTCCTTGTCGAACGTCTCGTCGATGCGGCGGATGGCCCGGCTCTGGTAGTGACGGCCGGCGATCTCCTCATTGATCGGCTCCGTCGTCAGCGACCGGCGGCTGCTGCGGCGATGGGTAAGGGTGCGCAGCTCGTCCTTGGTGTAGAAGCCCTGGATTTTCCGGGGCGGATAGTTCAGGTCGTCCCAGATGAATGTGTCGTAGCCGTTGGTGTAGAAGATCACCGGCCGCTGTCTGTACATCTGCTCCAGACAGTCGGCGTACGTCTTGGCCTGGTGCTGGCCGGCGGCCGCATCATGGCTGGTGCGTTTGGCTTCGACCAGGCCAAGGGGTTTGCCGTTGTCGTCCCACAGGACGTAGTCGACCTTGCCGGTCCCGGTCTGCGTGTTGGGCATGCCGGTGATCGGGAACTCCCGGTCCTCCTTCTTATCAAGCGGCCAGCCCGCCTCCTTGAGCAGGAGGTCGATGAGGAGTTCCCGCGTTTGGACTTCGTTGTAGTCGTGGGTGTCCTGGACCGTCGCGTTGGCCGCCTTGGCCTGCTTGATTTCGGCCCGAAGTTTCGCCAGCTCGGCGTCCAGGTCCTGGTTCTTCCGAAGCTGTTTGGCCAGCTCGGCCTGCTGCTTGGCGAACTCCTCGGCCATTGTCCGGAGTTCGTCCTGCTTCTTCTGCCTGACCTCGGCAGGCATGGGCTTGGGAATCAGCATCTGGTCGAAGGTCAGGCCGACGGCTGGCAGCGCATTCTGGTTCCGGGCATACCGCCGGGCGATCCAGTACATAACGTGGAACAGCTCGGCCACGGTCCGGATCGCGTCTCCGGGTGGAACCGGTCCGTGCCGATGCACGGCTGTGTTGCCCTGGCGCCGGATTAG
>NZ_JAATEK010000037.1:0-76107 GCF_012034195.1 Microbispora sp. CL1-1 | reverse complement strand
CGCACCGCCGCGACCGCCGCGCCCAGATCGAACGCGCACTCCAGGGCCGCGCAGGCGACGGCGTCGGCGACCGCGCGCGGGCCACCGCCGGGGGCGAGCCGTGCACGCGCCCGCAGCCCGAGCGCGAGCGCCGCCGTCGCCGGTATCAGCACCATGCCCCGGCCCCGCGTCGCCGGTGCGGCGGCCAGCGCCACGACAGCCGCCGCGCCCACCGCGACGACCGGGTTGCAGCGCGGCACGCCCCGGTCCGGGTGGGTCATGGCGAGCCACCGCTCCGACCGGCCACGCCTGTAGAGCGTGCGCCACACGCTGCTCACCGACTCCGGGCCGGGCCGGTCCTGCACGACCTCGGCGTCGGGCTCGGCCCGCAGCGTGAAGCCCCGCCTGGTCAGGCGGATGCCCAGGTCCACGTCCTCGCCCGCGGCCACGGTCGGCGACCTCTCCGCGAAGCCGCCGACCGCTTCGAACGCCGTCCTGCGCAGCAGCAGGTTGGATGCGGCCGCCCACTCCAGTTCGTCACCGGCGGCCGGCCTCTTCGGGTCACCGTGGAGCAGGGGAGACCGGCGCATGATCCGGGACACCGCTGTCGGGCTCGCCACGACGACCGTCGGGCCGGCCAGCCCCGCGGTCCCCGTCGCCATGCGGATGGTCTTGACGTACCGCCGCAGCAGGCCGGGTGAGACGCGGCAGTCCGAGTCGAGGAACAGCAGAAGATCGTGGGAGGCGTGACGAGCGCCGAGGTTACGCTTCGCCCCGACATGCCGGGGACCGCGCAGATAGCGGGCGCCGTGCCGTTCGCACTGCTCGCGGTGGCGTGCGGCCTCCTCCGGGCCCGAGTCGTCCACCAGGAGAACCTCGACGGGCTCGGGACAGCGCGCCGCCGCCGCCCGCACACTGGCCAGCATCAGCTCGGTCACCGCCACCCTGCCTCGGACGGGGACCACCACCGACACGCCCGGAGAGGGTGCGGATTCCCCGGTCATGCCGGCCCTCCCATCACCGATGTCCAGCGTGACTTTCCCAGGACCGACCACGGCGCCCGTATCGGGAATTATCCCGGCCCGGGCGTCGATGCGGGATGTGGTCAGCGGGCCAGGGGGATGATCCTGCGGAACTTGCCGCTGGCCGACTGCTCGGGCGGCTCCTCGGCGCGTTCCAGCGCGACGCGCTCGGCCTTGTGCTCGGCCAGGAGGCGCGAGATCTCCTCGTGTACGCTCCGCCACACGTGATCGGGGTCGGCGCCGTCCGCCTGCGTCAGCCGTACCCGCAGCGTGGCGGGCGCGCTCTGCACGACCTGGAACTGCGCGATGCCGGGGACGCGGTCCAGCAGCGTGCCGAACGCCATGGGGGAGATGCGGACGTGCCGGTCGCCGCCGGCGGGGAACTCGAGCAACTCCGCCGCGCGGCCCTGCACCTGGACAGCGGGCAGCGGGCTGCCGCACGGGCAGGCGTCGGGCCGCATCAGGACGTTGTCGCCCATGTCGTAGCGGAGGATCGGCTGGACCCGGTTGGCGAGATTGCTCAACAGGACGGTGTGTGATGGCCGCCCCGGCGGGACGGGCCGATAGTCGGCGTCGACCGGCTCCAGCACCACCCAGTCGGTGTTGACGCGCAGCCAGTTGTGCGCGCAGCCGTAGGCGAGGAAGCTGCACTCGGTGGCGGCGTAGGCGGAGCGGACCTGGGCGTGGAACGCGGAGGCGATCCGGGCGCGGTTCTCGGCGGTCAGTGCCTCGCCGCCGGCGATGACCATCCCCGGGTGGATGTGCAGGCGGCCGGCCTCCTGCTCCCTGGCCAGCAGCCCGAGCATGCTGGAGAAACCGGCCAGCGAGCTGGGCTTGTACCGGTTCAGCTCGGCCACCAGTTGCGGCAGCGGCTTGTCGATGGAGAACTCCCGCAGCAACCAGCCGAGCCGCGGATGGTCGCGCCGGAACCGCGCGGCCGAGGCGACGGTGGAGAAGTGGCCGGGCGGCGCGGAGACGATGGCGGTGCGTCCGGCGCCGCGCATGAGGCGCACGAGATCGCCGGCCCCCAGCCCGGCTCGCGCGCGCTGCCCGATCGCGTTGCCCACGGCCAGGCTCCGTTCGTCCTGCAGGAAGATGCCGCGCAGCCCACTGGTGCCGGACGTGGTGGCGACGAGGTATCGACCCTGGAAGCGCTCGCCCACGAGGGCGGGGTCGGCGACGAACTGCCCGGCCTTGGCCAGTGTCACGTCCGGGTCGGTGACCCATTCGTCGAAGCGCGCCATGAGCGCCTGCTTGCCGGTGACCGGGAGCCGCGCCAGGTCGCCGATGTCGTCGGGCAGCGCCCGATACAGCTCGCGGTAGTAGGGCGAGTGGGTGCGGGCGTAGGTCACGGCTTCGGCCAGGCGGGCCCGTTGCCGCCGCGCGATGCCCTCGGGGCCCTCGCGCAGCGCCCGCCGCGCGTCGCGGGCGAGGCTCCGCTCGTTGTCCGTCATGACGACTCGTTCCCTTCTGCGGACTGCGCCGGTTCGTCGTCTGCCGCGGCGTCCGCGCGGACCGAGAGCAGGCCGTGCGCGGCGATGTCGAGGCCGTGGCGTGCGGCTGCCCACAGCTCGTCCTGTGACCGGCCGAGCTCGACGCTCGCCAGGCTCGCCTGCTGGACGGCGCCGATCAGCGAGCCGGTCATGGCGGCGGCGGTGATCGGATCCAGCCGGCCCGGGAACGCCTTGAGCAGTTCGCCGGCCATCCTGCGCTGCAGCTCCAGCAGCAGGTAGAGCCCCTTGGCCTGCAGCGCCGGCGTCGTCATCATCAGGCGGACCCCCGCCGACAGCGCCTCGGGCTCCTTGCGGGGCACCTCGGGGCGGCGCCGGGCGGCGTACTCCTGCACCGCCCTGACCAGCAGCTCGCCCGGGCTCTCCTGCGGCCGTGGCGCCGCCAGCGCGCCGAGCAGCATGCCGAAGATGTGCTCGGTGTCGGCGAACACGACCTCGTCCTTGGCGCGGAAGTAGTTGAAGAACGTCTTGGGGTCGACGTCCGCCGCCACGGCGATCTGCGCCACCGTGGTCTGCTCATATCCCTGCTCTGCGAACAGCCTCATCGCCGCGGCCATGATCCGCTGCCTGGTCAGCCGCTTCTTGCGCTCGCGGCGTGATTCCTCCACACGCAAAACATACAGCACATGGAAACTTCCAGACACTGGAAGATTGGTAGGACATGGGGAGCACTGGGGCAGGCCCGTTCGCCCGCTCGCGTCGGCTTCAGCGCAGGATCGTGGCGGAGAGGATCTTGTTGATCCAGCGTTCCCATTCCTCGGGCGTCCACCCGCGTACGCCGGTGAGCAAGAGGTAGACCTCGACGCTGACCAGGGTGAAGATGACGTCGGCCGCCTCATCGATGGACAGGTCCGGGCGCAGGGCCTGCTTGTCGGCGAGGTGCCGCGCGAGGGTGTCGTGGGCGAGGAAGCGCTGGTTCTGGTTGGTCTCCCACTGCGCGGCCATCTCGGCGTCGGCACCGGCAGCGTCGCGGACGATCTTCATGATGGGCGCCACGCGGCCGAAGATGACGCGGCTGTTGGCCAGCCAGATCGCCAGCGCCCGCCGGCCGTCGGGTTCGTCGCGCACCTGCTCCACCCAGGGCCGGTCCAGCATCGGTATCGGCTCGTCGTCGCCGACCGCCAGCACATCCACGATCTCTTTGACAACCGTGGCCTTGTTCCCGAAGTGGAAGTACACCGTCTGCACCGCGACCCCGGCCGCCGCGGCGATCTGATCCAGGGTGGTCGAGGCGTACCCCTGCCGCAGGAACAGTTCCCGCGCGGCGTCGATGATCCGTCTCCGGGTGGCGCGCGCTTGAGCGGCTCGGCGGGAGCCCTGTCCGGTCACGCTCTTGACAGGGTCGCTCATTCGCTAGAGCCTACTACAAAGAAACTCACTAGAGACAACTCTAGTGACCCCCCGGAGGCGCCCATGGCTGCGACGCTCAACGGCTTCCACCACGTCAAACTCCCCGTCACGGACGTGGAACGCAGCCGAGACTGGTACGAGCGGGTATTGGGCCTGCGCGTCCTCATCGAGTTCGTCGAAGACGGCACGCTCATGGGCGTCGCCCTCCGCGACGCGAACAACGCCGTCGACGTGGCCCTGCGTCAGGATCCGGTACGAGCTGCCGCGATGGCCGGATTCGACCCGATGGCCCTGTGCGTACCCACCCTGCCCGACCTGAAGGCCTGGCAGCAGCGACTGGACGACCTGGCCGAACCGCACGGCGGCATCGTCACCGGTCACGTCGGCCACGTGCTGGTAGGCCTGCACGACCCCGACGGCATCGAGATCCGCTTCTACAACCCGGCCCAGGACGACCCCGAGGACGCCCGATGAGCTTCGACCCCACCGGCTATCTGCTCACGCCCGCCGACGGCCCCCACCTGTGGTTCCTGGACACCCGCATGACCGTGAAGGCCGGCGCGGACCAGACCGGCGGCGCCTTCACCCTCATCGAGTGGTCCGCACCCGCCGGCTTCGGGCCACCCCGGCACATCCACGACCGCGAGGACGAGGCCTTCTACATCCTCGAGGGAAAGCTCACCATCGACTGCGGCGACCACCGCTGGACCGCCGGCTCCGGCGACTTCGCCTTCCTGCCCCGCCGCATACCCCACTCCTTCATCGTCACCGAAGGGCCCGTACGCGGCCTGCAGATCACCACACCGTCAGGATTCGAGCAGTTCATCGCCGAACTCGGCCGCCCGGCCGAGCACCCCGGCCTCCCCGCACCCACCCCGCCCGACGTCCCCCGCCTGATCGAAACCGGCCGACGCTATGGCCAGCAGATCCTCTGACCTGCTAGAACGCTTTGCTCGGCAAGCCGGCCATCTCGACGACCAGGCATCAGACCGGCGGACGAGGACGCGATCAGGTCGCGGAGCGAGCTCGCCCACCTTCTACGCATAACTGACACGCAGGCGGTCGTACGGAAAGCAGCCGTCGACGGTGAGCTCGCGGGGGCGGCTGAGGCGCTCAGGTTGCTGAGCGCCCAGTTCTCCGAATTCACGTTCATGGGCGAGGCGCTGCCTCCGTCCGGCTACGACCGCGGGGAGATCATTTCCCGAGGCCCATCCGCTTCCCCAGGCTGCCCGCCCGTGACCGCGGCAGGTATGGGACCTCGGGACGAGGCAGGAGGTCGGGCGCCTGGTGCACGGCGACGAGTCCTGGGTCCGCGACGACGACGGCACGCCCGAGACCACCGTGACCTCGCTCGCCTTCGACGGTCCCGGCGCCGGCCTCGCCACGGCCACCCGCCACAATGTGATGCGCGTGTGGCAGGTGCCCCAAGGCCGGGAGATCCGCCGGTTCACCCATCCCGTGGTGTACGGGACATCGCGTTCCATCCCGGGGGCGGCTCGCTGGCCACCGCCTGCAAGGACGGCGTCGTCCCCGTCCGGGACCTGGAGACGGGAACCGAGGCGTACAGGCTGGTCGTGGGTGTCGACCCGTACGCACCGCCTCAGCTCATTGCGTTAGCAGCTCTAAGCACCTCCAGGCACCAGGGCGGCGTCCGTTGAGCGCACAGTTATTGACACTACTAGCGCCAAGTTCTGTCACTGGGAGGCTCCGCCTCTCCCTCTAAGGGTGCGTTGACCTGCTTAGATCGCCTTCAAGCTGATGATCTTAGTTGGGACTCCGGAGCTTTCCTGTTGGGGAGAGCTCGTGGGGCTGGTGACAGAACCTGGCGCTCAACAGCGTCGCCAGCCCGCCCCCCACACGGGTCGCCGGCCCCTCACGCCCTGCCAGTGACAAAACCTGGTGTTTGCGGTCACAGAAACCTGGCGTTCACCGCCGACGCGCGGGGCGGTGGAGCGGGTTCGGATAGCTTGCGAGAATTACCCATCTCCCAAGCTATCCGGCCGGGCTCGGCACGCAACAGATCCTCGTTTTCTATTTTCTATTTCCAGAAATTCAGAAAATCGGTAGGCTGGGCCGCCGTGACGACGTCCGTGACCATCACCGCGTGCAAGCACTGCGGCGCGCCCATCGAGCAGCCCGTCCGACGGGGGAGGCCGCGCGAATACTGCCCGGACGGCGACTGCCAGGCGGCGGCCAAGCGGGAGCGGGAGCTGCGCCGCGCCACACCGGGCCTGGAGGGCGCGCTGGCGCGGGTGGAAGACCTGTACGAACGCATGGAAAAGGGCCTGGCGGCGGCGATCGAGCCGCTGGCGCAGGTGCTCGCCCAGGAGCTGAGCCCGGCGGGAGTCGAGGCGAAGCTGAGCGCGATCCAGGCCGAGGCGCACACGAGCGTCGCGATCGCCCGCGCCGAGCGCGAGCAGGCGCTGGAACAGGTACGGCTGGCCCGCGAGGCCGCCGAAGAGGCCCGGCGGGAGGCCGAGGAGGCCCGCCGCCGTACGGAGGAGGCCTACGCCGAGAGGGACACCGCCTTCGCCGACGCGGAGACCGCCCGCGAGCAGGCCCTGGCCGCGCTGCGGGAGGCCGCGAGCACCGAACGGCGGGCCAGGCAGGAAGCAGACCAGGCCGTACGCCGGGCCGAGGCGGCCGAGACCGCCCGTGAGCAGGCCGTACGAGAACTGGCCGACCGGGTGGACCGGGCCGTGGCCGAGGTCCGCCTGGCCCGGGAGCAGGCCGGGCAGGCCGTCCAGGAACGCGACGAGGCGCAGGCCGACGCGCGGGCGGCGCGGGCGGAGGCCGAGCTGGCCCGCCGCGCGCATCGCGAGGCCGAGCAGTCCAGCGCCGCCGCGCTGGCCCGCGCCCAGGCGGCCGAGGCCGAACGCGACCGCGCGGTCGCGCGTGCGGAGGCCGAGCGCGACCGGGCCGTGGCGCAGGCCCACGACGAGCGTGACCGGATGCTGGCCAGGGCCGAGGCGGCGGAGGCGGCCCGGGAGCAGGCCGTGACGGAGGCCGCCCGGCTGCGCGCGGAGGCGGCGCAGGCCGAGGCGCGCGCGGGTGCGGCCGTCGCGGCCGCGGCCCGGTCGGAGCAGGACGCCCGGGACGCCGCGACCGAGCGGGAGCGGCTCCAGGCGGAGCTGTCGCTGGAACGGGCCCGGCTGGCCGACCTGCGCGCGCAGCTCGACGTGGCCCGGGCCGAGGCGGCCCAGCTGCGCGAACGCGCGGTCGCCGCCGAGCTGCGGCTGCGCCAGGAGCCTCCGGAACAACCACCTGGGCCGTGACGGCGACCCGGCCGCCCGCTGCGCGCTATGCCGCCGCCTCGACGGCCGAGCCCGCCGCGGCCGGCTTGCCGGTGACGCGACGGCGCCGGACCGGCAGCCCGAACGTCGGGTTGGCGACGTTCCAGGCCGCGCTCTTGCAGATCAGCTCCTTGTAGACGGCGGCCAGCCGTCCGGTCAGCACCGCCCCCACGGAGCGGTCGTCGGCGGTGACGTACTGGATCAGGCCGTACTTGCGGCCCAGCGAGATGCACTGGTTGAAGTAGCGGATCGGCACGTTCGGGAGCTTCCCGCCGGTCAGGCGCGCGGCGATCGCCTCGGCGGCCTGCCAGGCCGTCAGAGTGCCGGAGGCGCACGACATGCGCAGCGGCTTGTCGCCCGGGCCCATCGCGAGGGCCGCGTCGCCGATGGCGTACACGTCCGGGTGCGAGACCGAGCGCATGGTCGCGTCGACCACGATCTGCCCGGTGCCGGTGACCTCCAGGGTGGTCGCCTCGGCGATCGGGTTGACCGCGAAGCCGGTGGCCCACACGGTGACCGCGGCGGGGATGGCCGTTCCGCCGGCGGTGGTGACGCGGCCGGCTTCGACGCCGGTGACGGCGGTGTTCTCGTGCACCGTGATCCCGAGCGTGCGGCAGACCTTCCGCAGGTACGCGCGGCCCTTGGGCGACAGCCAGCCGCCGAGAACGCCGTCGGCGGCGAGCGCGACGTCGAGGTCGGGGCGGGCCTCGGCGATCTCGGTGGCGGCCTCCAGGCCGGTGAGTCCGGCGCCGACGACGACCACGGTCTGCCCGGCGCCGAGGCGGGCCAGGCGCTCGCGCAGCCGAAGCGCTCCGGACCGGCCGGCGATCTCGTAGGCGTGCTCGGCGACCCCGGGGACCCCCTGGGAGTTCCACCCGCTGCCGAGGGCGTAGACGAGCGTGTCGTAGGACAGTTCCTCGGTCCGTCCGCCGTTCACGCCGGAGACGGTGACGGTATTGCGGTCGGCGTCGAGGCCGGTGACCTTGGCGAGCTTCAGCTCGACGCCGGTGCCGGCGAACATCTCGCTGTACGGCCGGGGCTTGAGGTCCTGGCCGGCCGCCAGCTGGTGCATCCGGACGCGCTCGACGAAGTCGGGCTCGGCGTTGACGAGGGTGATGGCGACGTCATCGCGGTGGAGCCGCCTGGCCAGGCGGCCCGCTGCGGTCGCTCCGGTGTATCCGCCTCCGAGGACGACGATGTGGTGTTGCATTGCCTTGCTCCTGTCTAACGCGATCTGCCACCTGAACCGGGCAGCACGCGGTTTCCTGACAGGGAGGCGATGTGACGTGCGTCACATATGAGCTCACACCGTGAACAAGGGCTCCCCGTGGTCGGCCGCGGCCCACTGCGCGGTCGCGCGTTCGAGCTTGTCCGGGTTGACCTGGGTGCGCACCCCGGCGATCCCCTCGGCGGTGACCTCCAGGCACATGATGCCGACGACCCGGCCGTCCACGACGGCCACGATGGCGGGCTCGTCATTGGCGGTCCAGAGGTAGATCTGGGACTCGCCGCCGACCAGGGCCTGCTTGGCCTCGCCGGGTTTGAACAGGCCCCGCAGGAACTTCGCGACCGCGACGGCGCCCGTGAACGCCTTGGCGCGGGCCGGGATCTTCCCGCCGCCGTCGCCGATCGCGACGGCGTCCTCGGTGAGCAGGCCCACGAGCGGCTCGATCCGGCCCGTGGTGGCGGCGGCCAGGAACTCCTCGACGACGCGCCGGGCGGCGGCCCTGTCGGCCGAGGTGCGGGCCTTGCCGTCGGCGACGTGCTTCTTGGCGCGGTGGAAGATCTGCTGGCTGGCGGCCTCGGTGATGTCGAGGATCTGGGAGATCTCCCGGTGCGGGTAGTCGAAGGCCTCCCGCAGCACGTACACCGCCCGCTCGCTGGGGGACAGGCGCTCCATGATGGTGAGCACCGCGTAGGAGACCGATTCGCGCTGCTCGGCGGTGTCGGCCGGGCCGAGCATCGGGTCACCGGCGAGCAGCGGCTCGGGAAGCCACTGGCCCACATAGGTCTCGCGGCGCGCCCGCGCGGAGGTGAGCTGGTTGAGGCACAGGTTGGTGAGGACCTTGGTCAGCCAGGCCTCGGGCACCTCGACGTGGTCGACGTCGGCGGCCTGCCAGCGCAGGAACGTCTCCTGCACGGCGTCCTCGGCCTCACCGGCGGACCCCAGGAGCCGGTAGGCGATGGCCTCCAGGCGCGACCTGGAGGCCTCGAACCGGTCGACGTCGTTCATGGTCAAGGGCATGACCCGATCCTAGAGCGGGCCATGTCCAACCGCCGCCGCAGGCGGGACGCGCTCAGGGGCAGCGCCCGGAGACGAGGGGGAGACGCAGGACGATCCGGGCTCCGCCGTGGTGTTCGGCGGCGTACAGGCGGCCGCCGTGCTCCTGGGCGATCTCCCGCGCGATGGGCAGGCCGAGCCCGCACCCGCCGGGATCCCGTTCGCGGGCCTCCTCCGAGCGGTAGCCGCGCTCGAAGACGCGTTCGCGGTCCTCCGGCGGGATGCCGGGACCGTCGTCGATGAGTTCGAGGACGGCGTCGGGAGGGTCGGCGGTGACCACGATCTCGATCGTGGACCGCGCGTGCCGCTCGGCGTTGGCCAGCAGATTGTTCAGCAGGCGGGCCAGGCGGATCGTCGAGGCGCGTACGTACACGTGGGGGTCGAGGCGGGTGCGGACGGCGGTGCCCGGGGGGTGGCGGCGGTCCAGCTCCTCGCTGACGAACCCGACGAGGTCGATGAGGCGCTCGTCGTCGTGGGTCTCGCTGTCGACGCGGGCGAGGTCGAGCAGGTCGGCCACGATGTCGTTGAGCCGCTCCGCGTCGCGCAGCAGTGTGCGCAGGATCCGCTGCAGGTCGGTGCCGGGGTCGGACAGCGCGACCTCCAGCTCGGTGAGCAGGCCCGTGATGGGGTTGCGCAGGTCGTGGGAGGCCTCGTAGACCAGCCGTCGCTGCCGCACGACGGCCTCGCGCAGGGCCGAGGTGGTCTCGCACTGCTCCAGGTGCGCCCGCCTGAGCTGGTCGTTGAGGATCTGCAGGTGCTGGGCCAGGGAGTGCTCGCCGCCTCCGCCGGGGCGCCGCATCGCGCGGACGAAGTCGGTGACCTCCTCGCTGGTGAGGGCGATCATCCGGACCTCGCCGTGTTCCCCGAGCACGGGCGTGTTGACCGTGCTCCAGTAGCGCTCCTCGAACACCCCTGGCCTGTCCACCAACTCGATGTCGTACCGCTGCAGGGGCATGAAGTCGCGGCGGCGGGTCTTCATCACCCGCTCCAGCGAGGTCTGCAGCACCCGCGCCCCCTGATCGCCGGCGTCCGGCGGCGCGGCGGGATTGGCCGGGAAGACGTCGAACAGGCTGCGGCCGACCACGTCGCACGCGCGGCGCCTGGCCAGGCTGAGACAGAAGTCGTTCATGTCGAGCACGGTGAAGTCGGTGGCCAGCAGAATCGCCAGGGCCGGGCTCACCCGGAACACCGCCTCGTAGTCGACCTCTGGCCTCGTGACCACGGCGCCCATCCCACACCCCGCCTTCCGGACCCCGCCGTCGGCATGACAGGCCGCCCGTCCGACACCGGTCACTGTGTCCCATCCCCGCAGGAACGCGGGTCAAGGGCGTACGGCCCCGAACAGGCGACGGAAAATGCGATGAACGCGCCCGCGGCCATCACGGCGGCCGTCCATCAGGAGCGCCTCGCCCTGCCGTCTCACCCTGCCGGACGCCGGGCGACGGCGACGGCCGCCGCGGCGCAGACCACGGCCGGCACGACCAGCGCGTACGCCGCGCCGTGGTGATCGGGAACGCCGACGGTGACGAACGCGCCCGTGATGGCGACGCCGATCGTCGCGCCGCACTGCCGGACCGCGTTGAGCAGCCCACCGGCCACACCGGCGGTGCCCTCGGGAGCCGCGGTGACGATCAACGTGGCCAGGGCGGGCAGCGCGAACGACACGCCGAACCCGGTGGCGACCAGCCCGGCCAGCAGCAACGGGTAGGAGGCGCCCGCCCAGACGGCCGCGCCGAACGCGACGCCGCCGGCCGCGAGCAGGCCGAGCCCGGCCAACACCGGCGGCCGCGGCCCCGACCGGGCGACGATCCTGCCGGTCAGCAGCGGATTGACGGCGAAGGGCAGCGTCATGGGCAGCAGCGCCGCCCCGATCTTCCCCGGCGTCAGGCCCAGCTCCTGCTGGAAGAGCAGCGGCAGCACGAACAGCACCCCGCTCATCGCGAAGTTGACCGCCGCCCCCGCCAGCAGCGCGCCGGGGACGCCGGGCGCCCGCAGCACGGCGGGCGCCAGGACCGGCGCATGCCCGCGCCGCTCCCGTACGGCGAAGGCGCACACCGCCACGGCCGTCGCGCAGGCCGACCAGGCGGCGTGGACGAAGGAGCGGGCGCCGAGCGCGATCAGCATGTCGGTCAGCAGCGCCACCGCCGCGCAGGCCAGGATCTGGGCCGCCCAGTCGATGCGGCGGTCGCCGCGCGGGCAGCGTACGGCCGCCCCGGCCGTGAGGGCGAGGGTGACGGCGGCGAGCGGGCCGTTGATCACGAAGATCGCCCGCCAGCCCGCCAGGTCGGTCAGCGCCCCTCCGGCCACCGGGCCCGCCACGAGCGCGGCGCCGCTGGTCGCCGCCCAGACGGCCACCGCCTTGGCCCGCTCGGCGGGCACCGGGTACAACCGGGCGATCATCGCCATGGACGCGGGGACACAGCCCGCCGCCGCCAGGCCCAGCAGCGCCCGTAGCCCGACGAGCGCCCACAGCGACGGCGCGAGCGCGCTCAGCAGGCTGCCGAGGCCGAAGGCGGCGACGGCCACCCGGAACACGCGGTGCGCGCCGTACCTGTCGGCCACCGATCCGGCCGTCAGCAGCGCGGCTCCGAACACGAGGGTGTAGCCGGTCACGGTCCACTGCAGCCCGGTGACGCCCGCGCCGCCGAAGGACCGGGCGAGGTCGGGTTCGGCGACCGACAAGACGGTGGTGTCGAGCAGCACCATGAAATAGCCGAGGGCGATCCCGGCCAGCGCGCGGGTCCGGCCGGGCGGCGCAGGGGAAGCGGCGGGGCGAGCGGCGGAAACAGTCGACGTCACGAACAACTCCAGGAGATGGACAACCTGGGGGTCACTGTGGCGTCGGCGGCCGGACGGCTCCACCGGCCGGGCCGCAGGCCGCGTTCGGAATAACCGAACGCTCCGGGTCCGTTCGGTGCGGCATGGAACTGCGGCAGTTGCGCACCTTCGAGGCGGTCGTGGCCCATCGGACGGTCACCGACGCCGCCGTCGCCCTGGATCTCGCGCCGTCGTCGGTGTCGGAGCAGATCAGGGCCCTGGAACGGGACCTCGGGGTCGCGCTCTTCGAACGGGGACCCCGGGGGATGCGCCCGACCGCGGCGGGGGAGCGCCTGCGCGGCTGGGCACGCCGTCTGCTCGACCAGGCCGACCAGGCCAGGCGCGACGTCGCGCAGGCCCGCCCGGTGATGAGGCTCGGCGCCCTGGAGACGATCGCCGCCGTGCACGTGCCCGCCCTCCTGGCCCGGCTGGCCGAGCGGCGTCCCGACCTCGTGGTGGAGGTGCGCTCGGACGGGGTCCGCGACCGTCTCCTCGACGCGGTCGCCGCCGCCGACCTCGACGCGGCGCTGCTCCTGGACGCGGGAGACGATCTTGGCGGGCTCGGCTTCGGCGCGCCGGCCGCGCCGCTGGCCTTCCTCGACCTCGATCCCGTGCCGCTGGCGCTGGTCGCCGCGCCGGACCACCCGCTGGCCGCCGCGTCCCGGCTGCGCAGGGAGGACCTGTACGGCCAGAGGCTGCTGGTCAACGTGCCCGCCTGCTCGTTCTGGCTGGCGGGCGAGCGCCTGCTGGGCGACCGGGTGGAGCGGGTGCGGGCGGGCGGCGTGCCCGTCATGCGGGCCTGGGCCGAGCGCGGCCTCGGGATCGCGCTGCTGCCGTGGTTCGCGGTCGCCGACCGGGTCGCGGCCGGCGCCCTTGCGCGGCTCGCGTTCGACGTCCCCGGCCTGAACCTGCGCCTGGTGTGGCGGGCCGACCGCGAGGCGCTGCCGGGCATGCGCGAGATCCTCTACGCCAGCGCCGCCTCCGACGGGGTCAGCCTCCCTCCGCCCGCCGGCGACGGCGCTGCGCCACGGTGAGCCAGGCCGCCCCGGCCAGGCCGAGCACGGATGCGGCGGTGAGCCATCGGAAGGCGGCGTGGAAGGCGCCCTCCACGCCGAGGGGCAGCCGGGTGGTGAGCACCACGGCGAACACGGTGCCGCCGAGCGCGCCGCCCAGCCGTTGCAGGATGTTGACCTGCGTGGTGGCGTCGGCGAGCTGCTCGGGCGTGACCGCCTGGTAGGCCGCGATGCCGACCGGCGTCACGGCGAGCGCGAGGGCCATGCCGCGCAGCAGCAGGAGGCCCTCCACCGCGGCCGTGTTCATGTCCGTGCCGAGCACCGCGAACGGCACGGTGGTGGCCACGGCGGCGAGGCCGCCGTACGCGCTGACGACGCCGCCGCCGAAACGGTCGGTGAGCCGGCCGCTGACCGGCAGGAGCAGGGCGGTGCCGAGGCCGAGCGGGATCAGCGCCAGCCCGGTCGCGGTCACCCCGGTGTCCCTGCCGACCTGGAAGTAGAGCGGGAACAGCAGCGTGGAGCCGAACATCGCGGCCCCGGTGAGGGCGGCGGTCACCGTGGCGGCGGCGTACGCCGGGTTGGCGAACAGCCGCAGGTCGAGCACCGGGTGTGCGGTGCGGCGCGCGTGCCAGGCGAACGCGGCGAGCGCGAGGGCGCCGGCGGCGACCGGCCCGAGCGTGCCGCCCAGTCCGCCGCCCAGTCCGCCGCCCAGTCCGCCGCCCAGTCCGCCGCCGGATCGGCCTGAGGCGCCGCCGCGCTCGCCCCACGCGCTCAGGCCGTAGATCAGGAGCGGGACGCCGGCGGCGACGAGAAGCAGCCCCGGCCAGTCGAGACTCCCCGGGTGTACGGAGGGCCGCTCGCGCGGCACGTGACGCAGGCCGAGCCACAGGGCGAGCGCGCCGAGGGGGAGGTTGACGCCGCACGAGCCAGCCGCACGCGGGCAGCGACAGGCCCAGGGCGATCAGGTACGCGTTGGCCACCCACTGGGCCGCGCCGAGGCCGGCACGCAGATCGGTGGCGATCGTGTCGAGGCCGACGTTGACGACCGAGGTGTCGAGCTGGCTCATGAACGCGCCGAACGCCATCACCAGCGCGAGCCGCCAGACGGGCCAGGTGATGGGCGCGCCGGCGGCCCTCGCGGTGGGCGGAGCGGCCATCACGCCGCCGCCGGTCGCCGGACGCCTCGCAGCGCGGTGCCCCAGACGGTGAGCTGGTCGAGCAGGACGTCCAGCTCCCGGTCACGTCCGGGGCCGGGAGCGAAGTCCTCGCCGTCGAAGGCGGCTTGTCGTAGCGGCCGTAGGCGGCGGGCCAGGGCTCGTCGAGCACAGGCAGGTCGTATTCGGCGATGTCGACGAGCTCGGCCGCGAGGCGCTCGCGGCGCGCGGCCCGCCCCTGCACCCAGCGTGCGACGGCCTCGCCCCGGCGGCCCGGCCGGACGCTTCCCACGATGACGGCGACGGTGAGTTCGGGCTGCATGACGTCCCCCTCCAAGGTAAAGTAAACCGTGTACGGCAAAAATTAGCGTAAGCCCGATGGAGGACATGTGGAGGGGTCAGGCCGGACGGACGGGCCGAGGCGGGGCAGGCCGGCCAAGGACGCGGCCATCATCCGGGCCGCCCGTGCCGTCTTCGGACGCGACGGATACGCCCGTACGACCACCGACGCCATCGCCCGTGAGGCGGGTGTCTCGACCCGCACGCTCTACAAGCATTTCGGCAGCAAGGAGCGGCTGTTCTCGGTCGTGCTCGCCGAGAGCGCGACCCGGGTCGCCGACGCCTTCGCCGAGTACGTCGAGCGCGGGCTGCGCGAGGCGAGCGGGCCGGAGGAGCGGCTCGTCGCCGTCGGCCGCGCACTGGTCGCCCATCGCGTCGACTTCCCCGACCACTTCGCGCTCGTGCAGATGATCGACGTGGAGGGCCCGCACTTCCCCCGCGAACTGCTGGGGGAGTGGCAGGAGGCCGGGCCGCTGCGCGTGAGGGGCGAGGTCGTCCGCCGCCTGGAGGAGCTGGCCTCCGAGGGCCTGCTCCGCATCGCCGACCCCGAGCGCGCGGCGCTGCACTTCACCGCTCTGGCGACGTTCGAGGTCTCCATCCGGTCGGCCGGGGGGCCGCTCACCGGCGAGCAGATCACGGACATGGTGACCGCGGGCGTACGGGCCTTCCTGGACGGCTACCGCAGGACGGACGGCTGAGCGCCGGCCCGTGACGCGTGGCCGCGCCGCACGACGGGTTGTCCCGCGGGCGCTGGTGTGGGCCTGTCTCCGCACCGCGCTCTGCCCCGGAGACTCCGCCTGGGCCGGCGCGACCGCCGCCCTGCACGGCACGCCCGGCCCGACGGGCAGGGCCGAATCGCAGTGAGCCGATCGAGGTGAGCCGATCGGGGTGAGCCGATCGGGGTGAGCCGATCGGGGTGAGCAGGGCGCGGCGACCCGGACCCGCCGCAGGTCAGGCAGGGGCCCCGGGTGCCCGGCAGGCTGGAATGTCGGTGGCACGGCGTACTCTTGCCGGGTGAGCAGCAAACCCGCCTCCGAACAGCACCTGCGCGACCTCGCGTTGCTGCGCCGCGTCCGTGACCGGATCGACCGGGAGTACGCCCGGCCGCTGGACGTCGAGGCGCTCGCCCGCGGGGTGAACATGTCCGCCGGGCACCTCAGCCGCCAGTTCCGGCTCGCCTACGGCGAGTCGCCGTACAGCTATCTGATGACACGGCAGATCGAACGCGCGATGGCGCTGCTGCGCCGGGGCGACATGAGCGTCACCGAGGTCTGTTTCGCGGTCGGCTGTTCGTCGCTGGGCAGCTTCAGCACCCGCTTCACCGAGCTGGTGGGCATGCCGCCCAGCGCCTACCGGCGGCAGGCGGCGAGCGCGACGGCCGGGATGCCGCCGTGTGTGGCGAAGCAGGTGACCAGGCCCGTCAGGAATCGAGAAGCACGCGCGGCCCAGCCGCAGCTAGCGTGACTGTCATGGACGTCACCATTCACTCGGCCTTCCTCCCGCACGACGACCCCGACGTGGCGCTGGCCTTCTATCGCGACGTCCTCGGTTTCGAGGTCCGGGGCGACGCCGGTTACGGAGGGATGCGCTGGATCACCGTCGGCCCCGCCGGTCAGCCGGGCACGTCCATCGTCCTGTACCCGCCGGGCGGCAACCCCGGCGTCACCGACGACGAGCGCCGCACCATCGCCGAGATGATGGCCAAGGGCACCTTCGCCATGATCACCCTGTCCACCGGGGACCTCGACGGCCTCTTCCGGCGGTTGCAGGACCAGGGCGCCGAGATCGTGCAGGAGCCGGTCGAGCAGCCGTACGGGGTGCGCGACTGCGCCATCCGCGATCCCGCCGGCAACATGATCCGGATCAACGAGCTGCGCTGAGCCGGCGGCGCCGCAGTCCCCCTGCGTCCCCTGCGTCGCCGAAAGAGCCGGGCGCACCGCTCGAAGCCGGTTGGATCGAGCCCTGCCACGCCGACGGAGACCCCCTAGGCGACCCCGCCTGACGTTTTGGAGAGCACGATGAGCATGGCCACGAGGACGGACACGCAAACCCCTGCGCCGCACGTTGCCGACACCCACGATCTGATCCGCGTCTACGGCGCGCGCGAGAACAACCTCAAGGACGTCAGCATCGAGATCCCGAAGCGCCGGCTCACGGTGTTCACCGGAGTCTCCGGCTCGGGCAAGAGCTCGCTGGTTTTCAGCACGATCGCCGCCGAGTCGCAGCGGCTGATCAACGAGACCTACTCGGCGTTCGTGCAGGGGTTCATGCCGACGCTGTCGCGTCCCGAGGTCGACGTGCTCGACGGGCTGACGACCGCGATCGTCGTCGACCAGGAGCGGATGGGCCCCAACCCCCGCTCCACGGTCGGCACGGTCACCGACGCCAACGCGATGCTGCGCATCCTGTTCAGCCGGCTCGGCCGGCCGCACATTGGCTCGCCCCAGGCGTTCTCCTTCAACGTCGCCTCGGTCAGCGGAGCGGGCGCGGTCAAGTTCGAGCGCGGCGGCAAGACCGTGAAGGAACGGCGCGAGTTCTCCATCACCGGCGGCATGTGCCCGCGCTGCGAGGGCCTGGGCCGCACCTCCGACATCGACCTGTCCCAGCTCTACGACGACTCCAAGTCGCTCAACGAGGGCGCGCTCACGATCCCCGGCTACAGCGTCGACGGCTGGTACGGCCGCATCTTCAGCGGCTCCGGCTTCTTCGACCCGGACAAGCCGATCCGCGACTTCACCAGGACCGAGCTCGACGACCTGCTCTACAAGGAGCCGACCAAGATCAAGGTCGACAACATCAACCTCACCTACGAGGGCCTCATCCCGCGCATCCAGAAGTCGATGCTGTCCAAGGACAAGGAGGCGCTGCAGCCGCACGTCCGGGCGTTCGTGGAGCGGGCGGTGAAGTTCACCACCTGCCCCGAGTGCGGCGGCACCCGGCTCAGCGAGGCCGCGCGGTCGTCCAAGATCAAAGGCATCAGCATCGCCGACGCCTGCGCGATGCAGATCAGCGACCTGGCCGCCTGGATCCGCGACCTCGACGAGCCGTCGGTCGCGCCGCTGCTCGCCACGTTGCGGCAGCTTCTCGACTCGTTCGTGGAGATCGGGCTGGGCTATCTGTCCCTCGACCGGGCGTCGGGCACGCTGTCGGGCGGCGAGGCGCAGCGCGTCAAGATGATCCGCCACCTCGGCTCCTCGCTCACCGACGTCACCTACGTCTTCGACGAGCCCACGACTGGCCTGCACCCTCACGACATCCAGCGGATGAACGACCTGCTGCTGCGGCTGCGGGACAAGGGCAACACGGTGCTGGTCGTGGAGCACAAGCCGGAGATGATCGCGATCGCCGACCACGTCGTCGACCTCGGCCCCGGCGCCGGCACGGCGGGCGGCACGGTGTGCTTCGAGGGCACCGTCGAGGGGCTGCGGGCCAGCGGCACCGTCACCGGCCGCCATTTCGACGACCGGGCGGCCCTCAAGGAAACGGTGCGCACGCCCACCGGCACCCTGGAGATCCGCGGCGCGACGGCGAACAACCTGCGCGACGTCGACGTCGACATCCCGCTCGGGGTGCTCGTCGTCGTCACCGGAGTCGCCGGGTCGGGCAAGAGCTCGCTCATCCACGGGTCGGTCCCGGCCGGCGCGGGCGTGGTGTCGGTCGACCAGGGCGGCATCCGCGGCTCGCGGCGGAGCAACCCGGCGACCTACACCGGGCTGCTCGACCCGATCCGCAAGGCGTTCGCGAAGGCCAACGGCGTGAAGCCGGCGCTGTTCAGCGCCAACTCCGAGGGCGCCTGCCCCACCTGCAACGGCGCCGGCGTGATCTACACCGACCTGGCGATGATGGCCGGAGTGTCCACCACCTGCGAGGAGTGCGAGGGGAAGCGGTTCCAGGCGGCGGTGCTGGAGCACAAGCTCGGCGGGCACGACATCAGCGAGGTGCTCGCGATGCCCGTGTCGGAGGCACAGGAGTTCTTCGGCTCCGGCGAGGCCCGCACGCCCGCCGCGCGCGCCATCCTCGACCGGCTCGCCGACGTCGGCCTCGGCTACCTCACCCTCGGCCAGCCGCTCACCACGCTGTCCGGCGGCGAACGGCAGCGGCTCAAGCTCGCCACCCACATGGCCGACAAGGGCGGCGTCTACGTCCTCGACGAGCCGACCGCCGGTCTCCACCTCGCCGACGTCGAGCAACTGCTCGGGCTGCTCGACCGGCTGGTCGACTCCGGCAAGTCGGTCATCGTGATCGAGCACCACCAGGCGGTCATGGCGCACGCCGACTGGATCATCGACCTGGGCCCCGGCGCCGGTCACGACGGCGGCCGGATCGTCTTCGAAGGCACCCCGGCCGACCTCGTCGCCGCCCGCTCCACCCTCACCGGCGAGCACCTCGCGGCCTACGTCGGCGCCTGACCTCGGCCTGTCGCGAATGCCGGTCCGGGCCCGAGGCCCGCCCAAGCTGAGCACGCGACAGCAGGCCGAACCAGTGCGCGTGCCACCCGCGATCACCGTCGCCGACCTGATGGGTTCGCCATCGGAATGGCGACGGTGTACCGCAACTCTCTAAGCGCGCAGGCCCGCCGACAACCGCAGGCCCGTCGGCCGGTGGAGCTCGGACATGAGCGCGACCGCCTCATCAGCGTATTCCCCCGGGCTGTGACCTGGGTCGACGTCATCAACCTGGGGTTTGAGCCGCACTCCCTGTTCTGAGGGTCACGAAGCCGTGGAGAACTGGGCCGGTAGGCCGTCCAGCAACTGACTCAGCAGCCCGTATCCGCCATCGACCCGGATCACCTGGCCGGTGACCGTGGCGAACGCGCCGTCCACGAGCGCGGCGATCGGGCGAGCCAAATCCTGCGGCCGCAGCATCGTGCCGGTCACCGACCGGTCACCGAAGTGGCGCCGGATGCCATCGGTGAACACCTCAGCGGTGGCATCGGTACGAACCGCGCCAGGGGCGACGGCATTGACGGTGATGCCGTCCCGTATGGTCTCGCCGGCGATCTGCTGGGCGAAGGCGTTCACCGCGGCTTTGGCAGTGGACTGGGCGGCACTGCCGATGATCAGCTCGGCCGCGGTAGCGGAGACGTAGACGATCCGGCCGGACCGCCGCCGGCGCATGACCGGCAGCACCCGCCGGGTCAGGTGGTATATGCCGGCCAGCTCATCGCTGATCTTGGCTGCGAACGCCTCCCACGGCACATGCTCCAGCGGGCCGAAAGGCGGCGCCGCGGTGTGGGCGTTGCCCACAAGCACGTCGATCCGCCCGTGCTCGGCGACCACCCGGTACCAGCATGGTCACCTGGGCTTCGTCGGTCACGTCGGCCTGTACCGCCTGCGCGGCGCCGATCTGCTTGACCACCAGCTCCGCGGAGTCGGCGTCTCTCAGATAGTTGACTATCACGTGATAGCCGAGCCGGCCCAACTCGAGCGCGGTCGCGGCTCCGATTCCCCGGCCGGCTCCGCTAACCAGCGCCCAGCAGCGCTATGACCACGGCGTGACTCCTGCCGGCCAGGTGATTCTGAGCCAATAATGCAGATTGCGGCGATCTGCACGCGCACGGCTTACGGACGGGCGTCGTCCCGGAGTCGGCGCTCGCGCCTGCCGCGGGCGAGTTCGGTGCCCAGGGCGTCGAGGCGCTGGTTCCAGAAGCGGCGGAAGTGGTCGAGCCAGGTGTCGACCTCGCGGAGCGGCGCCGGGTCGACGGCGTAAAGGCGCCGGGTGCCCTCGGCCCGGACCGTCGCGAAACCGCTCTCCCGCAGCACGCGCAGGTGCTGGGACACCCCGGGCTGGGAGATCCCGAACTCCTCCTGCACGATCGCGCCGATCTCCCCGGCGGGGCGCTCGCCCTCCGCGAGCAGTTCCAGGATCCGGCGGCGCACCGGATCGCCGAGGACGTCGAACGCGTGCATGCCGTCAGGCTCGCAGCTCGCGCTCGCGTAGGTCAATTCGGCAGGAGCCCTACGCTCCCGGCCAGGACGGCGAAGCGCGCCGGGATCACCGGCGCGCTTGTGGGCCGTCGTCGGAACGACGATGGATCGTCCGCCAGAAGGCCGTCCGTCAGGAGGAGGCGGACAGGTCCCCGGGGTACATCGGGTAGCCGTATCCCGCCACCTGCCAGGTGGGACGGGTGCGGGCCTCGACGGCGCCGCCGTCGCCCGTGTTGCCCTCGATGGTCTGGATCGTTCCGTCGCCGTTGTCCTTGACGACGAACCCGACGTGGTTGATGTCGTCGATGTGCTTGCTGCCGCTCCAGGCGAAGAACACCACCGCGCCCGGCTTGGGCGTGTGACCCCAGCGGCCGTGGTCGGCGAACCACTGCGCGTGCTTCACGGTGTACGCGTCGGCGCCCATCACCGGGCCGATGCCGAGCTGCTGGCCCACCCAGGACACGAACATGTCGCACCAGGGGGCGTTGAGGTAGTCGGCGAGCTTGCCGCCGTCGCGGGCGAGGGTCTCGCGGGCGCGCGGCGTGGACATGTACCACTCCTGGAACTTGGTGCCGCCGCCCTTGGCGTTCTCGCTGATCCCGATCTGGCTCCTGGCCAGCTTCAGCACGTCGGCCGAGGTGATCTTGGGCAGCCTGGCGGCGATCTCCGGCATGGACTGCGCGGTCGCCGGACCCTTCCCGGTCGCCGGGTTGTCCGCGTGCGCCGCGGGCGCCGCGATCAGCACGGCCGAGGCGAGGGCTCCGCCCGCGAGGGCAGCGCGGACCCAAGTGGTGAAGACGTGCATGGTGGGGCGTTCTCCCTTACTTCCATGCCACCTACCGGGTTAGCTGACGGGTTCGGGCTGGAAGTCGCCCTACGGCACGCATGCCGATTCACCCCAGGAGAGGTGGGTCCCCGGCTCCGCGCGGACGCGGACTCGGCGGCCGGGCGGCAGGCCGGGATGGCCGGCCGCGTCGGTCTGAGGAGGGCTTCTTGACCATTGAGATGAGCAAGTGCGCCCTGAGCTGCCTAAAAGCTAATAGACCAGGTCAGACCGGTCAAGTAACTACAAGAGGGATTTTACCCGTCAAGTCCGGTACAAAGCGGACGGCAAGGGTACGGTGAGGCGGCCCCCGATCAGCGGGACCCCGCCCCTGACGGCGATCCCGCGCTGCCCCGCCCTCCGCCGCGGGCCCGGCGCGGGGGCGCTACCCCCGCGCCGGGACCCGGAAAAATCTCCCGGCCTCGCTTGACGCGCCCTTGGTCGCGGCGTCGTCAACGGGAGATCGCGTACGCGCCCGTGTCGAGGTCGTCGACGAGGGCCGGGCCGGTGGGCGTCCACCCGAGGAGGGTGCGCGTCGCGGTGCTGGTCGCCGCGAGGTCCATGCCGAAGAAGTTGCCGATCCACCCGAAGTGGTCCGGCACGTCTCCGGGGGCGATCGAGGCGACGGGAAGGCCGAACGCGCGGCCGATCGCCTCCGCGATCACGCGGGTCGGGACGCCTTCCTCGGCGACGGCGTGCAGCCGCGCGCCCGCGGGCGCCTTCTCCAGGCCGAGTGCGACCATGCGGGCGGCGTCGCGCACGTGCACGGCGGACCAGCGGTTGGCGCCGTCGCCCGGGTAACCCGAAACGCCCTTCTCGCGGGCGATCGCGGCGAGGATCGCGATGAAGCCGTGGTCGCCGGTGCCGTGCACGGTCGGCGCGAAGCGCAGGCTCACGGTGTGCACGCCACGCTCGACGAACTCCAGCGCCAGGTTCTCGCTCCCGCCGCGGGGCGAATCGGGGCCGTGGAACGGCGACGGGTCGTCCTCGGTGGCGGGCCGGCCCGGGGCGAAACCGGCGAGTCCCGAGGCGAGCAGGAACGGACGACCGGTTCCCTCCAGCGCCTCGCCGATGGTCTGCACGGCGGCTCGTTCGGTCGCCGCCGTGCCGGCCGGGTCGGACCAGTCGTGCTTGTTCGCGAGATGGATGACGGCGTCGGCGTCCCGGGCGCCCAGGCGGATGCCGTCGAGATCGTCGAGGTCGCCGCGGCGGACCCGGGCCCCCTTGCCCTCCAGGGCGGCGGCGGACGCGTCCGACCTCGCCAGTCCGATGACCTCGTGACCGGCGGCGAGCAGCTCATCGGTCACCGCGGAGCCGATCCATCCGGAGGCTCCGGTGACGAAAACACGCATGAGGAATCTCCTTCGGCGCACCGCCGGCAGGGCGGAGCGACTTCCCGAAAAACTGATGTCTGTGACTGACGTCAGTCACAGACATTACGGTACTCCTTCGTGGCCGTCATCACTACACTTGATCGCATGACGCGTTGGGCGCCCGGGGCCGCCGAGCGGCTGCAGGAGGCCGCGCTCGAACTGTTCGCGACCCACGGGTTCGAGCAGACGACCGCCACGGACATCGCACAGTCCGTCGGCCTGACCGAGCGCACCTTCTACCGCCACTTCAGCGACAAGCGCGAGGTCCTCTTCCACAACCAGCACCTGTTCACCCAGGCGTTCCTCGCCGGTGTGGAGGCCGCGCCGCCGGACGCGTCGCCGATCGAGATCGTCGCCTGCGCCCTGCGGTCCGCGACGTCCTTCTTCCCGGACGAGCGCCGGCATCATTCGCGAACCCGGCAGTCCGTGATCGACCAGAACCCCGCGCTGCAGGAACGCGAGCGGCACAAGCTCGCCACCCTCGCCGAGGCGGTCGCGGGCGCCCTGCGCGCGCGAGGCGTGGACGAGCCCGCGGCCACCCTGGCGGCGGAGTCGGGCGTCACCGTGTTCAAGATCGCTTTCGTTCAGTGGCTCCGCGAGGACGAGCAGCGCTCCCTCGCCGCCCTCGCGGAGGACATGCTGCGCGAACTGCTGGCCCTGACCCGCGACCAGGCCTGAGCGACCCGCGGGGTCACGGCGCGCACGGCCGCACGGCTCACTTCGGCAGGCGTACGGTCACCACCAGGCCGCCCTCGGGCCGGGCCAGCGCCTCCACCCCGCCGCCGTGTGCCACCGCGATGGCCCGGACGATCGACAGGCCCAGGCCCGCCCCGCGGGCGGAGCGGACCCGGTCGCCCCCGAGCCGGCGGAACGGCTCGAACAGGTCGTCCACCTCGTACGGCGGAACCGGCGGCCCGGTGTTCTCCACCGTCACGCTCACCCCCGCCTCGTCCTCCCGCAAGCGGACCCAGACCTCCCCGTCCCGCACGTTGTACTTGATCGCGTTCTCCAGCAGGTTGAACACACAGCGTTCGAGGAACAGCGGATCGCCGTGCGCGACCACCGGGCACAGGTCCTCGTGCACGATGACCTTCCTGCGGCGCGGCTGCAGGTCGATCTGCTCCATCGCCGTACGGACGACCTGCCGCAGGTCGACCGGCTTGCGCGCGGTCACCTCCTGCTCCGACTGCGCCAGCATGAGCAGGCCCTCGATCAGCCGCTCATACCTCGCGTTGGTGCCGAGCAGCGCGCGGGCCAGCGCCTTGAGGTCCTCCGAGGCCGCCGGCTCCTCCAGCGACACCTCCAGCACCGTACGGTTGATCGCCAGCGGGGTGCGCAGCTCGTGGGAGGCGTTGGCGATGAACCGGCGCTGGGCGTCGAACACCCGGTGCAGCCGGTCGAGCATCGCGTCGAAGGTGTCGGCGAGCCGCTTGACCTCGTCCTGGGGGCCGCGCAGCGCGATCCGCTCGTGCAGCGTGCTCTCCGACAGCCGCTGCGCGGTCTCGGTCACCCGGTCGAGCGGGCGCAGCGCGCGGTCGGCCACCAGGTAGCCCACCACCACCGCGACGGCGCCGACGAGGACCATGACGACCACCGAGGAGCGGAGCACGTCGCTCAGCACGTCGGCCGCCCCCTGCTCGACGTTGGTGCGCACCCGCTGCGCGAGCGTGTCGCTGTCGGGCAGCGTGGTCCCCATGACGGCCCCGGGGGCGCCGACGCCGGTCACCTTCGACGCCACCGCCACCACGAACCGCTGGTTGAGCGCCCGCGCGGTCAGCAGGTGGGTGAACCACAGCAGCACCGACCCCGCCAGGAAGAACAGCCCGCCGTACAGCAGGGTGAGCCGCATCCGCAGGCCGAGCCTGCTCCACAGGGACAGCACACGCCTCACAGCCGATACCCCCGGCCCGGCACGTTCTCGATCACCGGCGGCTCGCCCAGCTTGCGGCGCAGCGAGGTGATGGTGACGCGCAGCACGCCCGTGCCCGCGTCGGCGTGCTCGTCCCACACGCTCGCGCGCAGCCGGGCCGAGCTGACCAGCCCTCCGCCGGCGCGCATGAGCTCGTGCAGCACGTCGAACTCCCTGCGGCCCAGCGCCACCTGCCGCCCGTCGCGCACCACCGTACGGCGGGCGGGGTCGAGCCGGATCCCGGCCCGCTCCAGCACGGGCCGCACCGCCCGGGGCGAGCGCCGGGCCAGGGCCCGGATGCGGGCCACCAGCTCGGCGAACGCGAACGGCTTGACCAGGTAGTCGTCGGCGCCCAGGGACAGGCCCCCGACCCGGTCACGCACCCGCCCGGCCGCCGTCAGCATGAGGATGCGGCTCGCCCCGGCGGCCGTGACCAGCTCCCGGCACACGTCGTCGCCGTGCACCTCGGGCAGGTCGCGGTCGAGCACGACCACGTCGTAGTCGACGTAGGAGGCCAGCTTCAGCGCCTCCTGACCGTCGTAGGCCACGTCCACCGCGATGGCGTGCAGCCGCAGCCCCCGGGCGACGGCCTCGGCCAGCTGTTCCTCGTCCTCGACCACGAGCACCCGCATCCGAACCTCCCGCTCGGGTTCGAGGGTGGCGCAGCCGGTGTTAGCCATGGATAAGCCGATCTCGCTTATCCGCGTTTAGCACCGCCTCCGCTGGAGTTGGGCCCCGTCCCGGGCGAACGCCCCGGACGAGGAGAAGCGACGGAGGAGGAAGGACCTATGCGCTCACGACCACTGCGCGCCCTGGGCCCGGCATTAGGGCTCGCACTGGCGCTGGCCGGCTGCGGCGCGGCCCCCGCGGACGACGGGATCGCCAGCGCGGGCGGCGCCACGGCCGGACCGGCGGCATCGGCGTCGGCCCCGGTGGACCGGCAGGACGCCCAGCTCAAGTTCGCCCAGTGCATGCGCGAGCACGGCGTGGACATGCCCGACCCCGGCCCGGACGGCCGCATCCGCATCACGAGCAAGAAGGGCGACCAGGCCGCGACGGAAAAGGCCATGCAGGACTGCCGGCACTTCATGAAGGACGCGATCGGCGACAAGGCCGGCGGCGGCGATCCCGAGGCGCGTGACCGGATGGTCAAGTTCGCCCAGTGCATGCGCGAGCACGGCATCGACATGCCCGACCCGGCCCCCGGCCAGGGCATCCAGATCAAGATCAAGCCGGGTCAGCGGAAGACGCTGGAAGAGGCCCAGAAGGCCTGCGAGGAGTTCGCGCCGGGGAGGAAGCCGTGAGGAAGGGCCTGGTGATCGCGGGCGCCGGCGTCCTCGCCCTGGCCGCCGCCGGAACGGCCGTCGCCATGGCGGGCGGCGACGGCGCGGGAGCGGCCGAGCCGTCCCCGCCCCCGGTGCCCGCCACCGCGTCGATCACGCGTCAGGACCTGATCGACACCAAGACCGTGGAGGGGGCGCTGACCTACTCCGGCGAGCGGCAGGTGACCGCCGACGCCGCCGGCACCGTGACCTGGACGCCCGCCGAGGGCGCGGTCGTCCGGCGCGGCCGCCCGCTGCTCAAGATCGACCGCAGGCCGGTGGTCCTCATGTACGGATCGCTGCCCATGTATCGCCCGCTGCGGCAGGGCGTCGACGACGGCCCGGACGTCGAGCAGCTCGAACGCAACCTCAAGGTCCTCGGCTACGGCGACGACCTGACCGTGGACGACCACTTCAGCTACGCCACCTATCTGGCCGTCAAGGAGTGGCAGGAAGCCGCCGGGCTCCCCGAGACCGGGCAGGTGGACGCCTCCCAGGTGGTCTTCCTGCCGGCCGCCGCCCGGGTGACCGACGCCAGGGTCGAGGTCGGCGACAGGAGCACTCCCGGACGTCCGGTCCTGACCGTCACGGGCGTACGGCGGCTGGTGCACGTGGACCTGTCCACCGACGACCAGTCGCTGGCCAGGAAGGGCGCCAAGGTCACCGTCGAACTGCCGGGCGGCGAGCGGGTCACCGGGAAGATCACCTCGGTCGGCACGGTGGCCAAGGCCGTCTCGTCCGGGCAGGGCCAGGACCAGGGCAGCACCATCGACGTCGACATCACCTTGAGCAAGCCGCCCAAGACACGGCTCGACAAGGCCCCGGTCGAGGTCGAGCTGGTCAGCGAGCGGCGCGAGAACGTGCTGGCCGTGCCGGTGGAGGCGCTGCTGGCCCTGCGCGAGGGCGGCTTCGGCGTCGAGGTGGTCGAGGGCGCCTCCACCCGCGTGGTCCCGGTCGAGCTCGGCGCCTTCGGCGGCGGCATGGTCGAGATCACCGGCGCCGGCCTCGCCGAGGGCATGAAGGTCGGGGTGCCCGCCACATGAGCATCCCGCAGCCCGAGCAGCCCGCCGTGGTGGAGCTGCGCGAGGTGACCAAGGTGTACGGCGCCGGCGTGCGGGCCCTGCGCGGCGTGGACCTGCTGGTCGGACGCGGCGAGCTGGTCGCCGTCGCCGGCCCGTCCGGATCCGGCAAGTCGACCCTGCTGCACCTCATCGGGACCCTCGACCGGCCCACCACGGGCACCGTACGGATCGCCGGGCACGACGTGGCCGGGCTGTCCGACCGGGAGCTTTCCGCGCTGCGCGCCCGCCACCTGGGCTTCGTCTTCCAGCAGTTCCACCTCGCACCGGGGGTGAGCGCGCTGGACAACGTCGCCGACGGCCTGCTCTACACCGGCACGCCGCTGCGGGCGCGGCGCGAACGCGCCGCCGCCGCGCTGGAACGGGTGGGCCTCGGCCACCGGCTCGGCCACCGGCCCGATCAGCTGTCGGGCGGGGAGCAGCAGCGGGTCGCGGTGGCCCGCGCCGTGGCGGGCGACCCGCCGCTGCTGCTGGCCGACGAGCCGACCGGCAACCTCGACTCGGCGGCGGGCGCCGAGGTGCTGAACGTCCTGCGCGACCTGCACGCCGCAGGCACCACGATCGTGGTCATCACCCACGACCCCGAGATCGCCGCGTGGTGCCCTCGACAGGTGCGCGTACGCGACGGCCGGGTCGTCGCCGACGCCGGGGCGGGCGCCGGACGCCGGCCACCCGGGCCCAACCCCAAAGCCGGCCCGAAAGCCCCCGCCGGCCCCGAAACGGCGTGGGCGGCGAAGGGAGCACCACGATGACCCGTCAGCGGCTGACCCCCGCCCGGCTCGGGCCGTCCGACATCCTGCGGACCGGCGCGGCCGGGCTGCGCACCCGCCCCGCGCGGGTGATCCTGTCCGCGCTCGGCATCGCCATCGGCATCGCCACCATGATCGCGGTGCTGGGCATCTCGTCGTCCTCCCGCGAGCAACTGCTGCGCCAGCTCGACCGGCTCGGCACCAACCTGCTCACCGTCGCGCCGGGGCAGACGATGTTCGGCGAGCAGGCCAAGCTGCCCGAGGAGGCGCTCGGCATGGTCCGGCGCATCGGGCCGGTGCGCACCGCCTCGGCCACCGGCACGGTCGACACCACGATCCGGCGCACCGACCGCATCCCCAAGGCCGTGACCGGCGGCATCGCCGTCCAGGCCGCGACCGCCGACCTGCTCACCACACTGGAGGGCCGGGTCGTCACCGGCGCCTGGCTGAACGCCGCCACCGAGACGCGGCCCGCCGTCGTGCTGGGCGCCAAGGCCGCGGAGCGGCTCGGCATCACCAGGACGGGCGTACAGGTCTGGATGGGCGAACGGTGGTTCACCGTCGTCGGCGTCCTCGGCGCGATGCCGCTCGCCCCGGAGATCGAGCGCTCGGCGCTCGTCGGGTTCCCCGCCGCCGAGAAATACCTCGGCTTCGACGGCCACCCGACGGCCATCTACGAGCGGTCCGCCGAGGAATCGGTGGAGGCCGTACGCGCCGTGCTGCCGCGCACGGTCAACCCGGAGAACCCGGAGGAGGTCACGGTCAGCAGGCCCTCCGACGCGCTGGCGGCCCGGGCGGCGGCCGCGAGCGCGTTCACCAACCTGCTGCTCGGGCTCGGCGCGGTCGCGCTGCTGGTCGGCGGCGTCGGCGTGGCCAACACCATGGTGATCTCGGTGCTGGAGCGGCGCAAGGAGATCGGCCTGCGCCGCTCGCTGGGCGCCACCCGCGGCCAGGTGCGCCTGCAGTTCCTCGCCGAGTCGCTGCTGCTGTCGGCGCTCGGCGGGGTGGCGGGCGCGGTGCTGGGCGGCCTGGCCACCGCCGGCTACGCGCTGTCGCGCGGCTGGCCGGCGGTGGTCCCGCCCTGGGCGTTCGCGGGCGCCGTCGGCGCCACGCTCGTCATCGGCACCCTCGCCGGTCTCTACCCGGCGATGCGCGCGGCCCGTCTGTCGCCGACGGTGGCGCTGGCCACCACCTGACGGGTCACCTCCAGCCGTCCGGGTCGACGCCGCCCGGCACCGGCGCCGCCGGGTCGTACGGCTCACGCGTGAAGATGAACGTGTTGAGGTCGAGGTGGGTCACCCCGCCGGGGGAGCGGACCACCCGCAGGGTCTCCCCGGCGTAGTAGCCGTCGAGCCCCAGCCAGGTGCCGTCGGGCCGGGCGGTGAACCGGGAGGCCCGCCCCTGGCCGCTCACCGGGGTCAGCGACAGGCCCCGCTGCGGCAGGACCCGCAGCACGTACGGCGTCGGCCCCCAATACCAGTGCCCGGTCAGCGCCAGCAGGTCCTCGTCCACGGGGGAGGGCGACCACTCGGCCGGCAGCGGCGGCTCGTGCTCGGCCAGGATGTCCAGCAGGGAGGTGTCGAGGTTGCGCACGCCCGAGGTGGTGTTGGCCATCCACAGCACGGCCGTGCCGTCGGCGGGGTCGGCCCACACGGTGGCCAGGAAACCGGGCATCGACCCGGTGTGACCGGCCAGCCGGCGCGGGCCGCCGGGCCCGGTGTGCCGGGCGAGCTGGAGGCCCAGCCCGTAGCCGCGGGTCCAGGTGTCGCCGTCATCCACGACGGCCGGCTCGCGCATCTCGGCGACGGTGGCCGGGCGCAGCACCTCGCCGGTGTCGCCGCCGATGAATGCCGCCCACCGGGCCAGGTCGGCGGCCGTGGACCACATCTGCCCGGCCGGGGCCATCGCGCCGTGGTCGTTCTCCGGCTCCGGCAGCAGCGTGTCGGCCCACGGGTGCACGGCATACCCGGTGGCGTGCGGCGCGCGCGGGCGCGGGGTGGTGTCGCGCATGCCGAGCGGCTCCAGGATCTCCTCGCGTACGACCTCGTCCCACGGCGCCGACCGCTTGCGCGCGACCAGCTCGCCGAGCAGGGCGAACCCGAGGTTGGAGTAGTGGTAGCGGCGGCCGGGCCGGTGCCGGGACGACTCGGGGCCGAGCGCGGCGATCAGGTCGGCCACCGGCACGCCCGGGGTGCGCTCCCACCACTGGCCGGGAGACTCGGCGGTCAGCCCGCCGCTGTGCGACAGCAACTGGGCGACCGTGACGTCGCCCAGCGGCGTGCCGGGGACGTGCTTGTCCAGGGGATCCAGCAGGTCGAGCCTTCCCTCGTCGCGCAGCCGCATGACGACGACCGCCACGAAGGTCTTGGTGATGGACCCGATGCGGTACTGGGTGTCCCGCGTGGGCGGCTCCCCGCCGACCCGGCCGCGCGCCCCGAACCAGGCGATCTCGCCGTCCCGCACGATCGCCGCCACCACCGACGGCAGCCGCGCCTCGGCCTGCTCGGCCGCCAGCCGGCGCAGCAGTGCGCGGGCCGTCCCCTCCAGCACCATTTTTGGTCGTCCCCTTTCCGTGATCCGCACCAGGCTAGCGTTCCTGTGCCCGCGCGGCCCGGGACTCGGCCCAGGCCGCGCATCGCCCCAAAGAAGCCGGGTTCTCAGCCGTCGAGCCACCGGCCGATCTCGGCACAGACCTGCGCCTTCACCTCCGCAGGGGCGAAGCCGCACTCGACCGAGGCGCGGGCCAGGTCCGCCAGCTCGGCGTCGCTGCACCCGAAGACCTCCCGGGCGCGCTGGTATTCCGCGGCCAGCGATGTCTCCCCGTCCGTGTTCAGGGTGACCGTCAGACCGGCTTCGACCAGGCGCGGCAGCGGGTGCTCGGCCAGCGACGGGACCAGCCCGAGCAGGACGTTCGAGAAGGGGCAGACCTCCAGCGGCACGCGGCGGCTCCGCAGCTCGGCCACCAGCTCCGGGTCCTCCAGCACGCGGATGCCGTGGCCGATCCGCTCCGCGTGCCCCACCGTCAACGCCTCCCGCACGCTGGCCGGTCCTGCCGTCTCCCCGGCGTGGTGCACCAGGTGCACCCCCGCCTCGCGGGCGGCCTGCAACACCTCGGCGAACGGCGCCGCCGGGTGGGACTCGTCCCCGGCCAGGCCGATGGCCACCACCTGCGGGTGCCGTACGGCCAGCTTGAGGCTGTGCCACAGCCGTTCGGCGGGACGGCGGCGGGAGTGGTCCAGGATCACCCGCGTCCGGATGCCGTACCGCTCCGCACCGGCGGCGAGGCCCTCCAGCACGGCCTCCAGCGGCATGTCCGGATCGCCGACCCGCTCGCCGTGGGCCGCCGCGGTGAAGGTGACCTCCGCGTAGCGGACGCCCTGGGCCGCCTCGTCCTGGCAGAACTCCTCGGCGATGCGGCGGAAGTGCCCGGGCTCGCGCAGCAGCGCGCGCACCTGGGCACGCTGGTCGGCGAACTCCCGGAAGTCCCGGAACGGCCGGTCCTGCACCGGTGGGTCGCCGCCCAGCTCGCGGATCGTCGCGGGACGGACGGTGCTTTCCAGGTGAGTGTGCAGGTGAGCCTTGGGCAGCAGGCGGAGGTCTCTCACCGGCAGCACCCTAGGCAATCGGCGCCCGCGGCACCCACACATTTTCCAGCGCGGCGACGGCGACCCCGCTCGGGGCGGCGGTCGCTGTGGGCAACGTGCTGGGCAGCGGAGCCTGCTCGTTGATTCCGAGCGTGATCCGGCGACCGAGCGTCCGCCTCATCGTCACAGGAGGAACGGCAGTGCCCGCGCGACCACGACGGGGCCCGATTTCGGTTCCGTCGGTGACAGGTGGCCGAGGCCGTCGACGGTTTCGAGACTGGCGTCGGGAAGGGCGTCGCGGAGCATGGTGAACTCCGCTCGGTGCTCGGGCCTGGAGCGGCCGCCGACGAGGAGCAGCACCGGGGCGGTGACATCGGCGAACTCGGGGAGCCGGCCATACTGGGCGGCGAGCTGCTCGTGCTCGGCCAGGCATGCCGTCAGCAGGGATCGCATGCGCTCCCATCTCGGCCCGCGCAACACGACGCGCATCACGGTGCGCAGATACCAGTGCGGCAGCTTGGCCATGAAGGCCGGCGCTCCGCCAGAGCCTTGGATGAAGTGGACGAACGCGCCGTAGTGGTCGCCTGCGGCCAGCCGTTCCCGGAACGGCGCCATCCACGCGGTGGGGACGGGGGCGCAGGGCACTCCCGGCTCGTAGACCGCGATGCGGTCGAACAGCGGCAAGGAGCGTGCGGCCTCCAGGACGACGAGCCCGCCATAACTGTGCCCGAAGGCCAGGCGGGCCCCGGTCGCGGCCTGGACGGCGTGCAGGTCCTCGACTTCCTTGGCCAGCGAATACTCCGATCCCTGGGGGCCGCTGGCGCCGCGTCCGCGCCGGTCGACGACGTGCACGGTGAAGGAGCGGGCCAGCAGGCGGGCCAGCGGCAGGTAGTCGTCGGAGGTGCTCAGGTTGCCGCCGACCACGATCAGGTCCGGTCCTGCGCCCAGGGTTCGGTAAGCGATCGCCGTGCCATCGGCCGAAACTGCCGTGTCCTCGTGTAAGGGCGGAGTATCGGTGTTCCGGCTCACTTGCCCGCCTCCCGCTCGAGCCGGTCGAACGTGGTCAGCAGCCGCGCGGTGTGCTCGGCGTACTCGGCGTACGGCACGCCGCTCTCGGCGACGACGGCGGCGAGCCGATCTTCGAACTCCTGCCGGATCGAGGCCACAAGCCGCTTTCCCTCGTCGGTGAGGCTCAGTCGCCGCCGGTTGCCCCCGGCGGGGTCGGGCTGGACGTCGAGGAGACCGTCGGCGGCCAGGACGCCGGTCATGCGGCTCACCGACGGCTCGGTGACGCCGAGGTATTCGGCGAGGGTCCGCTGTGTCGAGGCCCCCAGTTCCCCCACCAGGGTCAGGGCCAGGAACCGGCTGTAGGAGATGTCGTGCTCCGCCCGGAGTATGCGGTCGGCGGCCCGGTCCAGCCGAGCGGTGAGCACATGCAGGTTGAGGCTGAGGTTCCGCTCCATGCCCGCTAACTTAACAAGCTAACTTAGCTAAGGCAAGATGCGGCTACGCGAGCGAGCGTCTGGAGACCTCTCACGGCGCGGTACCGGTCGGTGCGCCGTCCGATGCGGCCGGGGGTGAGTGGCGATCACCTGGCCACGCAGTTCACTGATCGACGGGATCGCGCCGCCTCCGGCGGGCTCCGACGCCGAGAAGCGCTGGGCCGAGAACAACGTGGCGTCCCCCTATTGGGGCGTCCCTTCTGCCGGGCGGGCGGCCGGAGCGGCGGTCCGGCCGCCCGCCCGGGGAATCACCTGGACTCGATCCGGCCCAGCGGATCGCCGGCCGCGGCCAGAGCGGCACGCGCCGCCGGCCAGGCGGAGCCGTCGACGCCGAGCGCGGTGCGGAGGTAGGCCCAGGTGAGCCGCTGGATCAGGGCGACCCGCTCGGGGTTCTCGTCCGTGGTCTCCGTGACGTTGTAGCCGGAGATCCCGCCAAGCGAGTGTTCCGCACCGAACACAGTGAGCAGGCTCTTGCCGTGTGGGCTCTGGACGTACGCGTCGGTGAACCAGTCCGGCCCCCGGACCGACAGCAGGGACTGGTCGTGATCTCCCGCGACCACGAGGGCCGGTGTGGTCATCTCCGCGAAGCCCGGGTTCATGAACGGGAAGTGCTCGGCGGCGAACGGAGTCAGGTCGGCTCCGCCCGTGCCGGGGACGGCGAGCAGCACACCCGCCGTGATCCGCGGGTCGGACAGGTCCTCTCCCGGCTCGCCGGGCCGAGGACACGCGCCCCGAGGAGCATGCTCGCCGTCTGGGCGCCCCAGGAGTGCCCGGCCACGGCGATGCGGCTCCGGTCGAGCCGCCCGGCGAGGCCGGGAGCGGCGGCTTCGACGAAATCCAGCCCGTCGAGGACGCGCGTGAGGTCCTCGACGCGGAGCCGCCAGATCAGAGACGTACGAGGGTCGTCGGGAGGGAGGTTCAGCGTCCTCGAGTCGAGATGGGTGGGCTGGATCACCGCGAAGCCGTGGGCGGTCCAGAAGTCGACCAGCGGGGCGTAGCCGTCCATCGACTCCCCGAAACCGTGCGAGAAGACGATGACCGGCAGTTCGTTTCCGGTCGCCGGCGCGGACACGCGTACGCGCAGGTCCTCGCCGCGGCCGGGGGCCGGCAGCACGACCGGCCGCACCGCGATGACCGGGGACGGGGTGCCGACGGCCAGGCCGGGAACCGCCACAGTTGTCTCACTCATGGGATGGTCTTCCTCTCAGATGCCACATCTCAACGGGGTCGCCGGCGCCACCGGCGGCGCGGGATGAGTGCGCCGACGGCGGCCGGGCGGAAAGGGAAGTGCGGGGAGGACGCATGGATTGGTCGCAGGCCCGCTGCTCTGGCATCATGAGCAAACGGGACCGTGTCCCGTTTTGACGATACGGAACCATGTCCCGTTTAGCAAGTCGATGGAGGGAGCCGCGCGATGAACGACAGCGACCGGGGCGCGGGACGGGCGGCCCGGCCCAGACGGGCGGACGCACGGCGCAACGAGAAGACCCTGCTCGACGCGGCCGCCGAGGTCTTCGTCGCATCGGGCGTGGACGCGCCCGTACGCGACATCGCGGCCAAGGCCGGCGTCGGGACGGCCACCATCTATCGCCACTTCCCGACGCGGGCGGATCTCATCATCGCCGTCTACCGGCACCAGGTGGAGGCCTGCGCCGAGGCCGGACCGGCCCTGCTGGAGTCCAGCGCGACGCCCTACGAAGCACTGCGACGCTGGATCGGCCTGTTCGTCGACTTCCTGGTCACCAAGCACGGGCTGGCCGCCGTGCTGCGCTCCGACGAGCCCGGGTTCGAGGCGCTGCACGCCTACTTCCTCGACCGGCTCGTGCCCGTGTGCACCCGGCTGCTGGACGCCGCGGCCGCCGCCGGTGAGATCCGCTCCGACGTCCCGGCCCTCCAGCTCATGCACGGCGTCGGGAACCTCTGCATCGGCGCCGAGCACGATCCCCACTACGACGCCCGACGGCTGGCCGGGCTGCTCATCGCCGGGCTGCGCCTGCCGGGCTAGGTCATGTCCGTGCCGCGACGTCCCCAGTGCGACGTGCCCGGTGCGACGTGCCCGGTGCGATGTGCTCAGTGCGACGGCCAGGCGACGTCGTCGATCGCGAGCCACGGCGCCTCGGCCACGGCCGCGGGCGTGAGCCCGGCGAACGCCTTGACCTCGCGGGTGAGGTGGGACTGGTCGACGTAGCCGCTTTCCGCGGCGACACCGGCCGCACCGTGCCCCGCCGCGAGCAGGTGGGCGGCGTGGTCGAACCGCACCAGCTGGGCGGCGCGTTTGGGAGTGATGCCGAGCTGGGACCGGAAGCGCGACCACAGGCGCTTGCGGCTCCAGCCCACCTCGTCCGCAAGGCCGTCGACCCGCACCCGCCCCCGGCGGGCGAGGGTTCGCCGCCAGACGTGCGCGACCTCCGGATCGACCTGCGGACGGGCCTCCAGCCGCCGGCCGATGATGTCCCTCGCGATCGTGAACCGTTCGTCCCACGACGTGGTGGCGCGCAGCCTGTCTTCGGCGCGGGCGGCGTCGCGTCCCCAGAGGTCTTCCAGAGCGAGCACCGCCCCGCTGAGCTCGGCCGATACCCCGAACACGGCGGCCGCCACGATCGGCTCCAGCCGGATCTGGAGGCACTCGACCCGGCGACCGGCCGCCCGGAAGTCGCCGGGAAGGAGCCCGGCGACGACGCTGCCGCGCCGGGTCCGGCCACGGGCGTCGTAGACGACGGTCTCGGTGTCGCTCAGGTCGACGAACAGGGTGACGAACGGATAGGCGACCATGCGGATGTCCCACAGCGCGGGGGAGCGCTGGCGGAACCCGGCCATGCTCACCCCCGGCAGCCGGCCCGGCATGCGCGGGACCGCGACGTCCACCCACGCCCAGTCGTATGACGTCCCCGCCGACGGCATACGACCAGCCTAATCACCCCCGGGCCGCATGATCGGCGGGCCTCGCCCGGTCCCGGAATCCGCTTGCGCGGCCTTGTTACGGTGTCCGCATGCCCTCCCCCTCTCAGCGCGCCCTGCTGCCGCGCTCGGCACCGGCGGCCTCGGGGATGTCGTCCCGCTCGATCGCCGCGCTGCTGGACCGGCTCGACGGACGATCCGTCGAGTGCCACTCCCTCATGGTCGTACGCCACGGTCACGTCGTCGCCGAAGGGTGGTGGGCGCCGTACTCGGCCGGACGCCCGCACCTTCTCTACTCGCTGACCAAGTCGTTCACCTCGGTCGCCGTGGGGCTCGCCATCAGCGACGGGCTGCTCGCGCTGGACGACCGGGTGGTCGACGTGCTGCCCGACCACGTTCCGGCCGGCGTCTGCGAGCAGGGACGCCGCATCACCGTTCACCACCTGCTGTCCATGACGGCCGGGCACCGCGACGACAGCCTCGCCGAGGCGTGGGAGCTCGAACCGGGCGACCTGGTGAAGGGCTTCCTGCGCGTGCCGTTCCCCGAGCCCGAGGGCACCCGGCACGCCTACGACAATCCGACCACCTTCGTCCTGGCCCGGATGGTGGAACGGGTCACGGGCCGCGGCCTCCCCGAGTTGCTCGACGAGCGTCTCTTCGGGCCGATGGGCGTCGACCACGCCGAATGGGACCGGGTGGCGAGCGGCGCCGCCTTCGGGTTCCACGGGCTGCACCTCACGACCGAGGCCGTGGCCGCCTTCGGCGAACTGCTGCTGCGCGGAGGACTGTGGGGCGACCGGCGGCTCGTCCCGCGCGAGTGGGTGGAGCTCGCGACCCGGCGGCACATCGCCACCCAGCAGGTCGAGGGCTGGTCGGAGAGCCTCGACACGCTGTGCGGATACGGCTACCAGTTCTGGATGTCGCAGCACGGTTATCGAGGCGACGGCGCGTTCGGCCAGCTGTGCGTGGTCGTCCCGTCGCATGATCTCGTGGTCGCCGTCACCGCCGCCGCGACGGAGGGGGCGCAGATACTCGACCCGATCTGGGAGTGCCTGATCTCCGGCGTGGACCGGGCGGACAGCGCCCGGGACGACGAGATCCTCGCCGAGCGGCTGCGGCGGCTGTCGTTCGCGCCGGTGCCGGGATCGGCCGCCCCGCAGCGCGGCGTCACGGCGAAGGTCGACGCATCCGCCGGGGATTCGCCGCTGCCCGGCGGCACCACGGTGACCGTCGATCCCGTGGACGGTGGCTGGCTCCTGCGGGTGGGGCCGGCGCTCGACGTCGAGGCCGGTCACGGCGCATGGCGGGAGAGCTCGCCGCTCGGCCGCCCTGTCGTGGCGGCCGGCGCCTGGCAGGGCGACACGTTCGTCGCCGACCTTTTCGTCATCACCACTCCTCACCGGGTGCGGCTGGTGGTCGACGCCGGCGCGGGGACGGCGGTGGCGACGTGGAACATCGTGCCCCTGACCGGCCCCGATCTGGCGGTCCACGTGCGGTCGCCGCTGATGACCCGGCCCGACGTCGCGTAGGAGGCCCGCGCTTCGTCCCCCGCGGCTGCGGTCGCGTCCGGCGGGGGCCGCCGGGTGGGAGACAATGCGACCCATGACGAATCCTCCCGGGGGCGCCGCGGGCAGGCCGCCCGGCGTCCAGCTCGACGCCGTGCTGGAGCGGATCACCTATGCCAACGAGGAGACCGGTTACACGATCGCCAGGGTCGCCACCGAACGGTCCGGCACCGAGCTGCTGACCGTCGTCGGCCCGCTGCTCGGGGCGCAGGTGGGCGAGTCGCTGCGGCTCACCGGCCGCTGGGGCTCCCACCCCAAGTACGGCAGGCAGTTCGAGGTGTGGTCCTACACCACCGTCCTGCCGGCGACGATCCAGGGCATCCAGCGCTACCTGGGCTCCGGGCTGATCAAGGGCATCGGCCCGAAGATGGCCGAGCGGATCGTGGACCACTTCGGCACCGACACGCTGCGGGTCATCGAGGAGGAGCCCAAGCGCCTGGTCGAGGTGCCCGGCCTCGGGCCCAAGCGGACCAAGATGATCGCCGCGGCCTGGGAGGAGCAGAAGATCATCAAGGAGGTGATGATCTTCCTGCAGGGCGTCGGGGTGTCCACCTCCATCGCCGTGCGCATCTTCAAGCAGTACGGCGAGGACTCCATCGACGTGGTCCGCAAGGAGCCCTACCGGCTCGCCGACGACGTGTGGGGCATCGGCTTCAAGACCGCCGACACCATCGCCCAGGCCGTCGGCATCCCGCACGACAGCCCCGAGCGGGTCAAGGCCGGGTTGCGCTACACGCTGTCGCAGGCCGCCGACGACGGCCACTGCTATCTGCCCGCCCCCAACCTGGTCGCCGACGCCGTCAAGATCCTTGAGGTGCCGCCCGACCTGACCACCGCCTGCCTGGAGGAGCTCGTCGCCGAGGAGGGCGTGGTCCGCGAGGAGATCCCCGCCAGGGGAAACGGCGAGCAAGACGACGAGAGCACCGTCCCCGCGATCTACCTCGTCCCCTTCCACCGCGCCGAGCTGTCGCTGGCCGGCACCCTGCGCACCCTGCTGACCGCCGGCCACGACCGGCTCAAGGCGTTCGCCGACGTGGACTGGCCGGCCGCCTTCGACTGGCTGCGCGGCCGCACCGGCGCCGACCTCGCGCCCGAGCAGGCCGAGGCCGTACGGCTCGCGCTGACGGAGAAGGTGGCCGTGCTGACCGGCGGCCCCGGCTGCGGCAAGAGCTTCACCGTGCGCTCGGTGGTGACGCTGGCCCGCGCGAAGCGGGCCAAGGTCATCCTCGCCGCCCCGACCGGCCGGGCGGCCAAGCGGCTGGCCGAGCTGACCGGCCACGAGGCCACCACCGTGCACCGGCTGCTCCAGCTCCGCCCCGGCGGCGACCCCACCTTCGACCGCGACAACCCGCTCGACGCCGACCTGGTCGTCGTGGACGAGGCGTCCATGCTCGACCTGCTGCTGGCCAACAAGCTGGCCAAGGCGGTCGCCCCGGGCGCGCACCTGCTGTTCGTCGGCGACGTCGACCAGCTTCCCTCGGTCGGTGCCGGAGAGGTGCTGCGCGACCTGCTGGCCGCCCCCGGCATCCCCCGGGTGCGCCTGACGCAGATCTTCCGCCAGGCGCAGGAGTCGGGCGTGGTCGTCAACGCGCACCGCGTCAACACCGGCCAGCACCCGCTGGTCCGCGAGTTCCCCGACTTCTTCCTGTTCTCCTGCGAGGAGCCCGAGGAGATCGCCGCGCTGACCGTGGACGTGGTCGCCCGGCGCATTCCCCGCAAGTTCGGGCTCAACCCGCGCAGGGACATCCAGGTGCTGGCGCCCATGCACCGCGGCGCGGCCGGCGCCGGCGCGCTCAACATCGCCCTGCAGGAGGCGCTGACCCCCTCCCGCGAGGGCATGCCGGAGCGCCGCTACGGCGGGCGGGTCTTCCGCGTCGGCGACAAGGTCACCCAGCTGCGCAACAACTACGACAAGGGCGCGGCCGGGGTGTTCAACGGCACGGTCGGCGTCGTCACCGCCATCACCCCCGAGGAGAGCAAGCTGACCGTGCTGACCGACGAGGACGAGAACGTCGACTACTCCTTCGACGAGCTCGACGAACTCGCCCACGCCTACGCGGTCAGCATCCACCGCTCCCAGGGCAGCGAGTATCCGGCGGTCGTCATCCCGCTGGCCACCAGCGCCTGGATGATGTTGCAGCGCAACCTTCTCTACACCGCCATCACGCGTGCCAAGAAGCTCGTGGTCATCGTCGGGTCGCGGCGGGCGCTCGGCCAGGCCGTACGCACGCGGGGGGCGGGCCGCCGCCACACGGGGCTGACCCACCGCCTCCGCGTGCCCTGATCCGCCGTGCCCTGATCTCTCACGGCCTGGCCGGCGCGCCCGCCCCTGCCTGGTCAGTACACCGAGGTGTACGTCACGAACGACGCCTCGTTGACCCTGGTGGTGGCCTTGTAGCAGGCGACGTCGCGGACGTAGACGTCGGAGCCCGCGGTCGTCCACAGGGTGAGCAGGTTGCAGAACTCAGGACCTGGCCCGTACGCCGTGACCTGCACGTTGTTGGGCAGCGCCCCGACCTTGGGGAAGGTCACCAGGCGCAGGCCGAGGCCGGCCGACTGGACCGTGTTGACCGCGCCGGGGTAGTTGAAGTTGATCTGCGGGGGAACCGGCGCGTACGGCCCGGGGTTGGCCGGGACGTTGTCGAAGGTGTAGGCGAACAGCTTCGGCGGCGCGAACGCTCCGGTGATGGCCCGCTCACGCTGGTAGGTGAGGGTCCAGCCGGTGTCGAGCGGGTTGACGGTGGCGTCGTGGCACAGCACCTGGATCTTCTGCCCGGACGGCGCCCAGCTCCAGGCGCCCACCTTGCACCGCGCCGGCTGGGTCGAGTCCACCGCCGTGACCTGGATGTCGCCCGCCGCCACGGACGAGCCCAGCCCGGGCAGCCAGACGGTCCACACGCCGGTAGAGCCGGGGAAGACGGCGTTGGCGCCGAGCGAGGAGTTGTAGTCGGAGGCGATGGAGCTGCCGTCCCAGTAGACGTAGCCGAACGCCTGCGAGGCCGAGGACAGCGCACCGCTGCTGCTGGCGAAGACGAGAGAGAACAGCGCCTTGGCCGGGCCTCCGCCGAACCGGTAGCACCGCACCACGACGATCTCGTCGGGGCCGGACTGGCCCCACTTCTCGATCTGGCACCACTCGGCCGTCTGCGAGATCGCGGTCACGTGCGCGATTCCGCCCGTGGGGATGCCGATGTTCGGGAACCGCACGTAGTACTCCCCGGGGACGCCGGGGGAGACGGTGACCGCGCCGGACGTCCAGCTGCCGGCCTGGTAGGACAGGTTCGGCACGCCGGAGCTGGTGTCGACGTAGGCGAACCCCCACACGTCGGGAACCGCCGCGTTCGCGGCCCCCGCCCCGGCGACGGCGCCGCCGCCGACCAGCGCGCACAACAGTAGTAATCGGGTGAACACGGAGTGTAACAGACGCATGCCGTCCTCCATCGCGGTGGTGCCCAGTGGGCGTACGAGATGTCGACGCCGGGTTTCCGGCGCGTGGTGCCCATTCGTGGAGCCGTGGAACGTTCTAGTGGGGCGCGGGGATCACCAGCGGCCTCCCGCCCTGTGATAACCCGGGGACCGCTCGTTGAGAAGACCCAATGGCCCAGACCTCGCACATCGCACATTTAGGCGTGAAACGTTCATCTTTCGACGGTCGCCGAAAGATCACGGCCCTAGCCTGCCGGGGAGACGACGACCACCATCGGAAGGGGGGAGGGGGCGGCCTCCACGCGCCCCCGGCCACCGATGACAGCAGATCAGCCCGCCACACCGGAACGGCGGCTCACCCGGCACGCGGACGTGCGCGCCGTGCTCGCCGATCCCCGCTTCCTGGTCCCCGCCGCCCCCGCCGCGCAACCGGGATCGGGGATGGCGTGGCTGCGGGGAGCGGTCAGCAGATTCAGCAACGGAGCCGAGCACGCCCACCGCCGCGCGCGTGTCGCGGAGTTGATCGACGCCCTCGACCCCGTACGGCTGCGCCGCGAGGCCCGCGAGCGGGCCGTGGCCGAACTGGCGGGCGGCGCCCGGGTGGACGTGATGGCGAGGATCGCCCGCCGCGTCCCGGTCGGCGTCCTCGCCACCGCGCTCGGTGTACCGCAGGGCCGGCGGGAGGAGGTGGCCGAGGCGGTGACGGCCATGGCCGCCGCCTACCACCTCCCTCCCGCGCCCAGTACGACGACCGGCGCCGCGTCTCCTGAGGCTGCGTCTCCCGGGGCCGCGTCTCCCGGGGCTGTGTCTCCTGACAACGCGGCGGTGGCCGTGCTGGCCGGCGTGCTGGCCGGCGCGCTGGGCGACGGGCTGGGCGACGGGCGACAGCCGGACCCCGGCCTGCTGGCCGCGGTGGCGGCGGCGCTGATCCAGGCGTGCGACGCCACCGCCGGCCTGGTGGGCAACACCCTCGCCGTCGTGACCCGCCTGCCCGCCGACCTGTCCGTACGGTGGCCGGTCGAGGCGCTGCTCACCGAGACCCTCCGATGGGACCCGCCTGTACGGCTCACGCGCCGGGTGGCGGCCGAGGACGCCACGGCCGGAGGAGTCCTCGTGCCTGCGGGTGCCGTCGTCGTGCTGGACCTGGCGGCGGCCAACCGCGACCCCGAGGTCTTCCCCGACCCGCACCGTTTCGATCCCGCCCGTGTCGATCCCGCCCGTGTCGACTCGGATGGTCGGGGCGGCGGGCATCTGGGGTTCGGCAGCGGGATCCGGCCCTGCCCGGGGGAGGGGGCCGCGCTCGCCCTGGCGGCGGGCGTCGTGGAGGCCGCTCTCGCGCACCGCCTCGCCGACCCCGAGATCCCCTACGAGCCGTCGCCGAACCTGCGCGTCCCCGCCTGCCTCCACCTGGAGAGCGCCGCCACCGTGAAAGGACCCCGATGAGCACCCACGCCGAAACCTTCCGTGCCCTTCACCACGCGAACCAGCCGCTGGTGCTGCCCAACGCGTGGGATCACGCCTCGGCGGCGGTCATGGCCGCCGCCGGGTTCGCCGCGATCGGGACCACGAGCCTCGGTGTCGCCGCGGCCGCGGGCAAGCCCGACGCGACCGGCGCCACCGCGGCGGAGACGCTGGCGCTGGCCCGGCGGCTGGCCGGGCTGCCGTGCCCGGTGTCGGTGGACATCGAGGGCGGCTTCGCGGACACGCCGGAAGGGGTGGCCGAGATCACCGCCGAGCTGGCCGGGCTCGGCGTGGCCGGCGTCAACATCGAGGACGGCCGGCCGGACGGGACGCTGGCGGACCTCGGCGAGCGGTGCGAGACGATCGCGGCGGTCAAGACGAAGGCGCCGGGGCTGTTCGTCAACGCCCGCACCGACACCTACTGGCTGGGCGCCGGGGACCTGGCCGCGACCGTCGGACGGCTGCGGGCCTTCGCCGAGGCCGGGGCCGACGGGGTGTTCGTCCCCGGGGTCGCCGGCGGCGACGACATCCGGGCGCTGGTGGAGGCGGTCGACCTGCCGCTCAACGTGCTGTTCCTGCCCGGCCGTCACGCCGTCGCGGGTCTGGCCGCGCTCGGCGTGCGCCGGATCAGCACCGGATCGCTGTTGCTGCGGGCCGCACTGCACGCGGTGGCCGAGACCGCCCGGGCGGTCGCCACGGGTGAGCGGATCCCCACAGGCCTTCCCTCGTACGAGGACGTGCAGGTCCTCGCCACGACGGGCGCATGACCCGCCGCTTGATCAGACTTGACGCGCACCTTACCGTTTCTTGGGACGGGCACAGTGAACAGCGACCGAAATGTGACCTAAGCACCGGAGAAAATGCCAACATAGGAGGCAACCCCGAATAAGGTCTTATGGTGCCCTTCGCGCTCATGGGGGAGTAGTTGTGCTGAGCACTGGAAGTCGTTCGAGGTGGCCGATCGCCGGAGTCGCCGTGGTCTTGGCCGCATCTCTGTCGGCATGCTCCGGTGGATCCAGCACGCCGGACTCGACGGGCGGGAACTCCGGCGACGCCGCGCCCGCCATCCCGGCCCCGAAAATCACGATCAGCCCGGCGACGGGCAGCGCGAAGGTGCGCCCCGACAAGACCGTGGTCGTCACTGCCTCGGACGGCGAGCTGGAGGAGGTCACCGTCAGGGCGGGCGGCAAGACGCTCGACGGCGAGTTCGACTCCACGCACACCAAGTGGACCTCCAAGGAACCGCTGAAGCCCTCCGCCAAATACACGGTCTCGGCCAAGGCCACCGGCGAGGGCGGCCCGGCGACCGCGACCAGCCGCTTCACCACGCTCAAACCCAAGGTCGGGCTGGAGGTCGTGGACGTCACCCCCGGCATCAAGGGGGAGACCGTCGGCGTCGGCATGCCGATCATGGTCAGGTTCAACGCGCCGGTGCAGGACAAGGCCGCCGTGGAGCAGGCCCTGGAGGTGGACGCGGAGAAGCCGGTCAAGGGCGCCTGGCGGTGGATCGACGACAGGTACGTCATCTACCGCACCGCCAAATACTGGCCCGCGCACCAGAAGGTCAAGTTCACCGCGCACCTGACCGGTGTGAAGGCCGGGCCGGACACGTACGGCATGGAGGACCACAGCACCACCATCAAGATCGGCGCCGCCTGGATCAGCTCGGTCAGCACCAAGACCCACATGATGGTGGTCCGGCGCGACGGCAAGGTCGTGCAGACCATGAAGATCAGCGCCGGCATGGCGACCACCCGCGAGTACACAACCACCAGCGGCATCCACCTGACCATGGAACGCGGCAACCCGGTCACGATGATCTCCCCGGGCAAGAAGGAGGGCGACCCCGGCTACTACAAGGAGGTCGTCAACCACGCGGTGCGCATCTCCAACAGCGGCGAGTACGTGCACAGCGCGCCCTGGTCGGTGGGCTCGCAGGGCCGGGCCAACGTGAGCCACGGGTGCATCAACGCCAGCCCCTCCCAGGCCAAGTGGTTCTACGACAACTTCCACCGGGGCGACGTCGTCAAGATCGTCGGTACGAACCGGATCCTGGAGTGGAACAACGGCTGGGGCTTCTGGCAGATGCCGTTCAGCAAGTGGCAGCAGGGTAGCGCCCTCGAATCGTGATGCCCTCGCTTGCATCGAGGAATCCCGATACCTCGGTGGGTGGGCGGTAGCCTGGGTTCATGGCGGAGACCGTGGCATTGCCGGATCCCGGGCTGGTGGAGGCGTTGCGTGCGCTGTCGAACCCGATGCGGTTGCAGCTGCTGATGTGGCTGCGTGAGCCCGAGCGGCACTTCCCGCTGGAGGAGGCGATCGCCGACCCGGCCGAGGTCGGGGTGTGCGTGAGCCACATCCAGGCCAGGACGGGTCTCGCGCAGTCGACGGTGTCGGCCTACATGGCCGAGCTGCAGCGGGCGGGCCTGGTGAAGGCCACGCGGGTCGGCAAGTGGACCCACTACAAGCGCGACGAGCAGCGCATCGCCCGGCTCGTCGCCACGCTCGGAGAGACCCTCTAGAAACCGTGACGCCGGATGGCGTGGCCCTAGCGTGGACCTTCATATCGAAGATCTGCGATACTTCGATATGTTGATATGAGGCGAGCGTGAGGAGATCACCGATGGGCGACCTCGGCGGCCTGGACCTGGGCGGGTTCGGCATCTACACCTTCGACTTCGAGCATCAGCCCGCCGCGCTGATTCGCGAGTCGGTCCAGGAACTGGAGGATCGAGGATGGCCCGCGTTCTGGATCCCGGAGCTGGTGGGGCGTGAGGCGTTCACACACGCCGCTTATCTGCTGTCCTGCACCCGGCGGATCACCGTGATCAACGGCATCGCGCAGATCTGGTCGCGCGAGGCCCCGCGGGCGTACGGCGCCGCGCTGCTCCTGGCCGACGCCTACCCCGGACGGCACGTGCTCGGCCTGGGATTCGGCGGCGTGCCACGGCCGGGGACCACGCCGCTCGCGGCGATGGCCGGATATCTCGACGAGATGGACGCGCTGACGACGCCCAACCCGCTGCCGCGCACGCCGATGCGCCGCATCCTGGCGGCGTACGGGCCCAAGATGCTCGAGCTGGCCCGTGAGCGCTCCGCCGGCGCCCTCACCTACCACGTCACGGTGGCGCACACCGCCCGGGCACGGGAGATTCTCGGGCCGGACGCGTTCCTGGGCGTCGAGCACGCGGTGCTGTTCGAATCCGATCCCGCACGGGCCCGCGCGACCGCGCGCGAGCACCTCCACCGCTACCTGAACACGCCGTACAACATCGCCAAATTCCGGCGGCTGGGCTACACGGACGAGGACTTCACCGGCGGCGGCAGCGACCGCCTCGTGGACGACCTGGTGTTCTGGGGGGACCTCGACACGATCGTGACCAAGCTCGGCGCCCACCGCGACGCCGGAGCCGACCACGTCGCGATCCAGGTCATCGGCGTCGAGCCGGGGAAATCCGCGATGCCGCACTGGCGGATGCTCGGCGACGCGCTGCTGCCCCAGCAGGCCGGCGTACGGCGCACGGCCTGAGGGGCGGCCGGGGTCCTACTGCACGCCCCACTTCATGAGGGCGAAGGCGCCCACGATCTTCAGCGCGACGAGCGCGATGACCACGCAGAACACGATCAGCGCGGGGCGGTGCTCGAAGTGCTTGCCCTCCTTCAACGGAGGCCGCTTCGCCACGCGCTCGGCGATGCGCTCTTCGATGGGTTTGCGGTGGAACATGAAGGCAGATTACTACCCGTGCCGCCCGGCCCATCTCCGATCACCGGGAGCGGCGGGCCGCCGCGGCCGGGTCGTGATCAGAGGGCGGGGAAAAGGATTGGACGAGATCGTGATCGGGCTTGTAGCGTGCCGTCGACCGTGACACCGCCCGAGGAGGTGAGACCCATGAACGCTGTATCGATGTGGGTGCTCCCCCTTCCCGTCACGGCCGGGCGATCGACGTAGGTGTCGCCGGGAGCGTCGAGGCACTCCCGAAAGGCACCACCTATGCGTACTTCATTCACCGGCGACCCGTCTCCCGCCTCCGATGCCGATCACGCGCCCGCGTACGACGTGGTCATCGCCGGGTGCGGGCCGACCGGCGCGATGCTGGCCGCCGAGCTGCGGCTCCACGACGTGCGGGTGCTCGTCGTGGACAAGGAGACAGAGCCCAAGTCGTTCGTCCGCATCGTCGGCCTGCACATCCGCAGCATCGAGCTGATGGCCATGCGCGGACTGCTGGAGCGGATCCTCCCGCACGGGCGACGGCGCCCGGCAGGCGGCTTCTTCGCCGCCATCGACAAACCCGCGCCCACGGGCCTGGACTCCGCGCACGCCTATCTGCTGGGCATCCCGCAGCCGGTCATCGAGCGCCTGCTCGAAGAACACGCGACCGAACTGGGCGCGCAGGTCCGGCGCGGCTGTGCGGTGGCCGGTTTCGAGCAGGACGACGAGGGCGTGACCGTCGAGCTGTCCGACGGGCTACGGCTGCGCTCGCGCTATCTCGTCGGCTGTGACGGCGCGCGCAGCACGGTGCGCAAACTGCTCGGCGTCGGCTTCCCCGGCGAACCCTCGCGGAACGAGACGCTGATGGGCGAGATGCACGTGGGGGTGCCGCAGGAGGAGATCACCGCCACGATGGCCGGCATCCGCGAGACCCCGAGGTCGTTCTGGCTCAGGCCGTTCGGCGGTGGTGTCTACAGCGTCCTCGTCCCCGCCCTGGGAACCGGTGACCGGGCGGAACCGCCCACCCTCGAGGATTTCCGGCAGGCGCTGCGCGCCATCGCCGGAACCGACTTCGGCGTGCACTCCCCGCGCTGGCTGTCCCGCTTCGGCGACGCCACCCGGCTGGCCGAGCGTTATCGGGCCGGGCGGGTGCTGCTGGCCGGCGACGCGGCGCACATCCATCCGCCCATCGGCGGGCAGGGCCTCAACCTCGGCGTCCAGGACGCGGTGAACCTCGGCTGGAAACTGGCCGCGCAGGTCCGCGGCTGGGCGCCGGACACCCTGCTCGACACCTACCAGGCCGAACGCCGCCCGGTCGCCGCGGACGTGCTGGACAACACCCGCGCCCAGCGGGAACTGATGTCCCCCGAGCCGGGCGCGCAGGCCGTACGCAGGCTGCTCACCGAGCTGATGGACTTCGAGGAGGTGAACCGATATCTCATCGAGAAGATCACCGCGATCGGCGTCCGCTACGACTTCGGCGAGGGCCCCGGCCTGCTCGGCCGCCGTCTGCCCGACATCGAGGTGAAACAGGGCCGCTTCTACGACCTGCTGCGTCGCGGGCGCGGCCTGCTGCTGGACCGCACCGGACGCCTGACCGCCGGCGGCTGGCCGGACCGGGTCGACCACCTCGCCGATCCTGCGGCGGCGCTGGACGTTCCGGGTGTCCTGCTCCGGCCCGACGGCCACGTCGCCTGGATCGGCGACGACCAGCGGGACCTGGACGTCCACCTCCGCCGCTGGTTCGGCGAGCCCGCCGGCTCACGTGGGGACCGGTCATGACGGCCCGCCGGCCGGATTGACGGCGAGCACACACGCGGCGGGCGGGTCGAGGTCGAGGGTCTCGACCCGCGGACGGGTGAACCCGGCCCGGGTGAGCAGGCCCCCCAGCTCCTGCGCGGCCCGGGCCGTGGTGTCCCGGGTGGCGCCGGGACAGCGGGGCTGGCTGACGAGCGCGATGCGCCCTCCGGGGCGGAGCAGGCGGCGCAGCTCGCCGAGCCGCTCCACCGGCTCGGGCCAGAACCCCACCGAGTTGACCGCGAGGATCGCGTCCAGCGGGTCGCCGAAGCTCGGCAACTCCGCCACGGATGCCTGCGTGAGGTGCACGCGGCCGGCGCGGATGGCGGCGGCGTTGCGGCGGGCCGCCTGCCGCACCATGGCCTGCGAGTGGTCCACGCCGAAGACCTGGCCCCGCACGGCGCGGGCGGCGAACGCGGCGATGGCGATGCCGGGGCCGAAGCCGATCTCCAGCACCCGGTCGGTGGGCCGCACGTCCAGCAACGCCACCGCCCAGACGTTGCGCTTGCGGTTGGAGGGGCGAAGGGCGAACAGCCACCCGTTCGCCCACCCGACGACGCCCCTCGGGCGATGCGCCTGGCCCACCAGATATCCGATCACGCGTTGCTTGAAAGATGTCCCTGTTGTCCGCATGCCCGCCAGTCAACGGCTTCAAGTACGCTTGAAGTCAATGGACGAGCAGTTGACGATCGGCGAGCTGGCGCGCCGCACGGGCGTCGCCACCTCCGCGCTGCGCTACTGGGAGGAGCTCGGCCTGCTGCCGCCGCCCGCCCGGGTCTCGGGGCAGCGGCGCTACCCGCCCTCGGCGGTCGGGCTGGTCGGCCTCATCCTGATGCTGCAGGACGTCGGGTTCACCCTGCGGGAGGCCAAGGCGTTCGTCGACTCCCGTTCCCTGGACGACGACGGCTGGCGGGAACTGTACGAACGCAAGCTCGCCGAGCTGGACCAGCGGATCGCCCGGGCGCAGGTGGCACGCACCGCCATCGCCCACGGCCTGGCCTGCCCGCACGAGAAGATCTTCGAGTGCCCCAACTTCGCCAAGGGGATCGAGGCGATCCTCGCGGGAGGCACTCTCAAAGAGGTCCACGAACAGATCCACTCGGACTGACTCCCGCCGCTCACGATGGCCCGCTCGACGACCTCCGGGATCATCTCACCGCAGGAACTGGTGCGGGGTCGGCCCCCCCACCTGCCCGGTCAGGCTCGGGCCGCCGAGTCCGGCGAGCAGCTCGCGCAGCAGATCGGAAAGCTGCTCGCGGCGTTCGCGTGACCTGGCGAGGCGAGCCAGTGCACGGTCTCGGCGATGTCCTGCGGCGACCCCGCCCGGCCGGTGTGGGTCTGCCCGGCCGGCATCGCATCGGCGGGCCGGGCCGTCGCGGCCGGTCAGCCGCCGAGGCCGAGCCGTACGGCCCGGGCGAGAGGGGTGGCGTCGCCGGCGGTCAGCGGCTCGGCCAGGAAGAACGGCATCTGGGACATGAAGCGCGGCCGGGTGCCGTGATGAGGCTGAGCGGCGTGGACGAGGTGCGGATGGCACAGGTAGACATCGCCGGGCAGTCCCGTGGCGAGTGCCTCGGGGCGGTGCGCGCTCGCCTCGTCCAGCACCGGGCCGGAGGCGAAGAACTCCAGCCCCTGCTCGCCGTACGGTTCCAGGACGCGGACCGTGTCGAGATGGGAGCCGACCCTGATGCGGGTGGGCGCGTCGCCGGGACCGACCTCCGACAGCAGCGCCAGCACGAGCATCGTGCGGGACGCGAGAACGACCTTCCCCCAGGCGCCGTCCGGTCCGGGGTCGTTCTGGTCGATGTGCCAGCCGGTGTCCCCGGCGTCGTCGGGGTGGGGGAAGCGCACCGGCGTGTTGCCGATGGTGCCGCGCGGCGCCCATCCGTCCTTGCCCGCCACGAGGTCCAGCGCCTCGGCGAGTGCCGGGGCGCGCATCGCCTCTCCGAACGGGCCCCGCCCCGCGGGGTCGGGGGCGGCCCACACCACCGGCTTCGTCCAGTCTTCCGGCCGGTCGGGGGACAGCCCGATCTGCCGCCACAGCAGGTCTCTGATCCGGTCGCCGGTCTCGCGCGGGAACGCCTGCTCGATCTTGAGGAAGCCCTCGGTGACGAAACGGTCGAGGTCGGCGTCGGTGAAAGCAACCATGGCGGGACGCTAGCGAGGCCCGGCGACCGATGTCGACCGATTAAACCCCCCGGCGTGAGCCCATCGGCGGAACCCCTCGGCGTGAGCCCATCGGCGGAACCCCTCGGCGTGAGCCCATCGGCGGAACCCCTCGGCTTGAACCGCTCGGCGTGAGCCCATCGGCGGAACCCCTCGGCTTGAACCGCTCGGCGCCTCATCCGCCGAGCTCGGACAGGCGGCGCAGGGCCGCCTCCAGCTCGCCGGTGAGGCGCGCGACCTCCCGCTCCAGTTCGAGGATGCGGCGGATGGACGCGAGGGTCATGCCCTCGGTGACGAGGCCCACCACGTAGCGCACCTGTCCGATGTCGTGGCGGGAGTAGCGCCGCTGCCCGCCGGCCGACCGGCGGGGCCGGACCACCGCGAACTCGTCCAGCCGGCGCAGGAACGCCTGCTGGACGTCGAGCATCTCGGCGACCTGGCCGACCGAATACAGAGGCGCGTGCTCGTCGTCGATGGGCAGGCGGGGCATCATCACCTCCGGGTACGGCGGCGGGCCGGCGTACCAAGGACGCCGGCCCGCGGGTGGTCGGGTGCTCAGGCCTTGATGGCCCTGCGCTCCCCGCTCCTGATCTCGATCTTGCGCGGCTTGGCCTGCTCCAGGACCGGGATCCGCAGCGTCAGGACTCCGTTGTGGTAGCCGGCCTCGATCCGCTCGCTGTCCAGGTGCTCCGGCAGGTAGACGCGGCGGGTGAACTGCCCCATCGTGCGCTCCCTGACGAACACCCGGTCGTCGTCGCCGAGCTCCTCCTCGCGGCGGGCGCTGACGGTCAGCACGCCGCGGTCGACGGTGACGTCGATGCTGTCGGGATCGACGCCCGGAAGGTCGAACCGGAGCACGACGTCATCCTTGCGGCGGACGCCGTCCAGGGGCATCACACCCCCGCCGCCGTCGGTCGCACCGAACGCGGAGCGGGCGATGCGGTCGAACTGCCGCTCGAACTCCTGGACGAAGGGGTCGATCGACGTGAGCAGCATCGCAACCTCCTTCTTGTTACTCCCATAGGAGGAAACCTTCTACTTCATTTATAAGTTACTTGCGCGCAGGATGCAAGCTGTCCGGACGGCGGCGCCGCGACCTCGGGTTCGCGCCGCAGCGGCGTCTCCGCCCGGCGTCACCAGGCCTTGCCGGCCGGCTCCCGGACCGTACGGTTGATCCGGTTGAAGAAGTTGGTGAGCGCGATGTTCAAGATGATCGCCGACAGCTCACTCTCGTCGAAGTGGGCGGTAGCGTCGTCCCAGATCTCGTCGGTCACGCCCGGCGCGCCGTCCTGGATCCGGGTGGCGGCCTCGGTCAGCGCGAGCGCCGCCCGCTCGGCCTCGGTGAAGAACGGCGCCTCGCGCCAGGCGACCACGTTGTGCAGCCGCTCGTCGGTCTCCCCGTGCTTCTTGGCCGACGCGACCCCGGCGAACACGCAGGCGCTGCAGCCGTTGATCTGGCCGGCCCGCAGGTGAACCAGTTCGAGGACGCGCGGGTCCACGCCGCTGGAGTGGACGGCCTTGAACAGGTGCTGGATCGCGGTGGTCACGTCGGGGTTCGCCGGGCTCTTCATGCGTGCTTCCATCGGTGGTGCTCCTTCGTCGGTTACCTCGGCCCGTCCGGGCCCGTCATCCCCATGACGGAGCAGATCCGAGGGAGGTAACAACATGTCCGACACCAGCCCCGCGGACCCGGTGACCGAGGCGTTCGAAGCCCAGCGCGACCGGCTGCGCGCGGTCGCCTATCGCATGCTCGGGTCGCACGCCGACGCCGAAGACGTGGTCCAGGAGGCCTGGCTGCGGTTGTCCCGCCAGGACACGGCGACCATCCACAACGTCGCCGGCTGGCTGACCACCGTGGTCGGCCGGATCAGCCTCGACGTCCTGCGGTCGCGTCAGGCCCGGCCCGAGGCGTCCTACGACGACCGGCTGCCCGCGCTCGTCGTGACGGTCGACGCCGGCCCGGCGCCCGACGACGACGTGGCGCTCGCCGACTCGGTCGGGCTGGCGCTCCTCGTCGTCCTGGAGTCGCTCGGGCCGAGCGAGCGGCTGGCGTTCGTGCTGCACGACCTGTTCGCGGTCTCGTTCGACGAGATCGGCAAGATCCTCGGCAGGTCCACCGCCGCCGCCAAGATGCTCGCCAGCCGCGCCCGCAGGAAGGTGCAGACGGCCGAGCATCCGGCTGCCGGCGGACGAGAGCAGCGCGAGGTGGTCCAGGCGTTCCTCGCGGCGGCGCGCGACGGCGACTTCGAGGGGTTGCTGCGGGTGCTCGACCCCGAGGTGAAGCTGACCGCCGATCTCTCTCACGGTGTGGTCGTCGTCCTCGGCGCCACCGAGGTCGCCGCCGGCGCGCAGAGCCGCATGGCCGCAGGCCTGGCCGTGCGAGGCCGGGCGGTGCTCGTCAACGGCCTCCCCGGGTACGTGGCATGGCGCGAGGACGGCGCCCCGCTGTCGGTCATGGCGTTCACCATCACCGGCGGCCGGATCACCGACATCGCGATCGTGGCCGACCCGGCCAAGCTCGCGGCCATCGACCTGCCGCAGCCGGAGTGAGCCCCCACCGGAGATCGGCTCCACGTGCGCTGTGTCTTCCGGCTGCGCTGTGTCTTCGCTGCGCTGTGTGTCTTCGCTGCGCTGTGTGTCTTCGGGCCGCAAGGTGTCCGCGGCGCGCGCGGCCGTACCCGCCTGCCGCCTACCGGGCCTTGAGTTTCCGGAAGAAGTCCCGGATGTCGGCGACCAGGAGGTCCGGTGCCTGCAGTGAGGCGAAGTGCCCGCCGCGGGGGAACCGCGACCAGTGGACGACGGTGTTGGACAGCTCGGCCAGCCCGCGGATCGCCCGGTCGCCGAGGAAGTTCGCCACTCCCGTCGGCACCGGCGGGGGCGCGGGCCGCCGGCCCCACGCCTCCGACGCGGTCTCCAGGTACATCCGCGCGGCCGACCCCGCCGTGGCGGTCAGCCAGAAGATCGTGACGTTGGTCAGGATGGTGTCGCGGTCGACGGGGGTTCGCTCGGTGCGGGTGGGATCCCAGTCGACGAACCACTCCAGGTTCCAGGCGAGCTGGCCGGCCGGGGAGTCGTTGAGCGCGTACGCCAGGGTCTGCGGCCGGGTGGACATCTGGGTGGCGTAGCCGGAGCGGCCGTACCACCACGCCTGGTTCGACCTGGCCTGCTCGCGCTCGTCATCGGTGAGCCTGTCCAGCTCGCCGGGGCCGATCGGTGTCGAGGCGGTGGCCAGCGCGTTGACGTGCACGCCGATCACGCGCTCCGGCGCGATCCGGCCGAGCTCGGGGGAGACGATGCTGCCGAAGTCGCCCCCTTGAGCGCCGTACCGCTCGTATCCCAGGCGCCGCATGAGCTCGGCCCAGGCCCGGGCGACGCGGGCGGCCCCCCAGCCGGTCTCACGGGTCGGCCCGGAGAACGCGAAACCCGGCACCGAGGGCGCGACGACGTGGAAGGCGTCCGCCGGATCCCCGCCGTACGCCCGGGGGTCGGTCAGCGGCCCGAGGATGTCCAGGAAGTCGTACACCGTGCTCGGCCAGCCGTGCGTGACGATCAGCGGGGTGGCGCCGGGCTCGGGGGAGCGTACGTGCAGGAAGTGGACGTTCTGGCCGTCGATCTCGGTGGTGAACTGCGGCACCTCGTTGAGGCGGGCCTCGTGCTCGCGCCAGTCATAACCGGTGCGCCAGTGGTCGACCAGCCCCATGAGGTAGTCCTTGTTCACCCCGTAGGACCAGCCGACGCCGGGAAGCTCGTCGGGCCAGCGAGTGCGGGCCAGACGACCGGCCAGGTCGTCGAGATCGGCCTGCGGGATGTCGATGCGAAACGGTCGTGGTGTGCTCACGGCGTCAGCCTGCCCCGCGTGGAGGACAGCCACCGTCCTCTACGTCCGGCACGAAGCGGATGAAAAACGCCACGGCCGGGACGCTCTGACCGCGGGCCGGGGCGATGCGGGCAAGCGTGCCGATTTCCGACGCCGTCCACAACGGGTCGTCCACAACGCGTCGTCCGTCCCGTCGCTTGAACGGCCCGGTCCTGCCACGGCCTGGTGCTGCCACGGCCTGGTGCTGCCACGGCCCCGGGCGGTACGGGACCGGTGGCCCGGGCCGCCTGGGGAGTCAGACGAGGGCGAGCTGGCGGGCGGGGGACCGGCGCCGCCGCCACCGCCGGGCGTCCCTGCCGATGCCGTAGGTCTCGGCGAGGACGCGCACCTGCTCGGCGATCCGCCGCCGGTAGCCGTCCTCGGCGACCTGGCCCTTGCCGTACAGCGCCTGGTAACGCGGCACGAGACCGGGGTGCTCACGCTCCAGCCACCCCATGTACCACTCCCGCGCGCCCGCGGGCAGGCGCAGCACGACGGGCGTCACGCTGACCGCGCCCGCCTCGGCCGCCCGCCGTACGGTCGCCCTGAGGTGATCGGTGGAGTCGGTGATGAGCGGCAGGATCGGCGCCATCAGCACACCGCAGGGGATGCCTGCGTCGTTCAGCGTCGCGCAGATCTCCAGGCGCCGCTGCGGTGTCGCGGCCCCCGGCTCGACGGCGCGCCGCAGGCGGTCGTCGACGAAGCCGACCGACACCAGGGCGCCGACCTGGGTCACCTTCGCGGCGTCGCGTAACAGGTCGAGATCACGCAGGACGAGGGGGCTCTTGGTGAGCACGGTGAACGGGTTGGCCGCGTCGGCGAGGGCCCGGATGACGCCGGGCATCAGGTGGTAGATCTCCTCGGCCGGCTGGTAGCAGTCGCCGGTGAGACCCAGCGCGACCGGCTCGCCGCTCCAGCGCGGGCAGCCCAGCTCGCGCCGCAACCGCCGGGCCAGGTCGGTCTTGACGACGATCTTCGTGGAGAAGTCGCGGCCCGGATCCAGCCCCAGGTAGCGGTGGCCGCGCCGGGCGGTGCAGTAGCCGCAGCCCGACTCGCAGCCGCGATAGGGGCTCGCGCCGTACATGAAGGGCAGCTCGGCCGCCTCGGGGACCCGCTCGATCGCCACGCGTGCCGGCACCTCATAGCAGGTGATGCCGTCGAAGACGCGGGTGACGGCCTGCCGCTCGATGCGCGGGCGTGCGGGCCCCTCGACGACGAGCGACTGCTGCTCAGGCTGCCCGGCCTGCGCGGACCGTCTCGACTGTCCAGGCCGGGGACTGGGCTGCGCAGGGTGCCGGGTCTGGTGCTGTTCGGACGGTGCGGGTTGTCGCATGGGCTGCCCGGGTTCCTGCACCGTCTGCTGCTGCCCGCGTGGCCGCGCAGCGGGCTGGTCCTCCGCACGGGAAGTGGCGTCGCGACGCATGAGGTTCAGTAGAACACGCATTCGACGCTCACGCCAAGTGTCCACGCCCGCACGCGCCCCGCCCGTGCAGGCCCCGCGACGGCCGGGGCCGGCGGGGGTGGTCGAAGCTCGGCGCTTGGAGCACGGCGGCCTGGCGAGGCGGTCGGGCGTGGCGGTCGGCGCGGCGCGGCGCCCGGGGCCGCGGAGGGGTCAGCCTTCGAGGAGTGTGGCGATGGCTTCGGCGCCGCCTTGGTCCAGCCGGCTTGGGAAGCCCAGCAGATCCGGGTGGCGGTGGCGTAGGGCGGCAATCAGGCACAGTGACGTGAGCTACAGCGGGAGCGTGGCCCTGACCTGCCAGCCGTACGGCGTGGGCCCCGCGCTGGCCCGGCCGCCTACCTCCTCGGCCCGTTCGACGAGCGAGCGCAGGCCGACGCCGGGCTGCCACGACGACGCCGGGGTGCCGTCGTCGCGCACGGTGATGGTCAGGTCGGGCCCCAGGCCGTCATGCAGCTCGCGCTGGAGCCGGACTCGTTCGGCCGCTGTCGCCTCCACCACGGCGGTTCGGGCTTGCGAGACCTGCCGGCTGAGCATGGTGGCGTGCAGGGCGACCGCCAGTGGGGTCGCGACCAGGTCGAGAGCACGGCGGTCGGCGGCGTGCAGGGCGTGCTCGCCCGCGCGTAACCCGACCACCAGGGTGCCGACGGTCTGGCCGCCGTACAGCAGGGGCAGCTCGGCGTGCTCGGCGGCGGGTGTTCCCGAGGGGACCGGCTCGGGCAGCCCGTGCAGGGCCAGCCAGGGCAGCCGCGGCGCGGTACGGGTTCTGTCGAGCGCTGCGGCGAGGTCGTCGTCGTGCTGCAGCCGCTCGCCGATGCTGGCCGCGGCCGTCCACGGTTCGGAACGCAGCCCGTACAGGGCCCGGTCGATCAGGCGCTGGAAGGCCGGCCGTACCGGTGTGGATCCGATCGCCACCACGATCGCCACCACGATGGCCGCCGCGATCGACACGCCGCGATCGGCGTTGGCGGGCACCAGCAGCGACAGTCCGGTGACGATCCCGGCATAGGCGGCGATCACGGCCGACACCGCCAGGCCGTACAGCAGGGCGCGTGAGAGCACGAGCCGGATGTCGAGCAGCCCGTGCCGCACGATCGCGATCCCGACAGCGGCGGGGAACAGCACGAACGACAGCAGCAGCGGGATCGGGCCGACAAGCCTGGAGCCCCTGGTCGGCCCGCCCATGGCTTTGCCGCGCCATGGAGCGTAAAATTGGGACAAGCGTACCGTTTTTATCAATGGGGTTCCCATGGCCTGGCTCCTGCTCGTCGGCGCGATCGCCTCGGAGGTCCTGGCCACCTCCGCGCTCAAACTCAGCGACGGCCTGACCCGCTGGGGCTGGACCATCGTGGTCGCCGTCGGCTACATCGCCTCGTTCCTGCTGCTGGCCTGGGCGCTCAAGCTCCGCATGCCCGTCGGCATCGCGTACGCGGTGTGGGCGGGCACCGGGACCGCGGCGATCGCGCTGATCGGCGCGTTGTTCCTCGGCGAGAACATGAACCTCGTGAAGGCGGCCGGCATCGCCCTGATCATCGCCGGGGTTGCCGTCCTCAACCTCGCCGGCGCCCACTGATCGATCGGCGCCGGTCGTTTGACCCGGCGGCGCGTGCCCGCTAAGCGTGATCCCTACGGATCCCCGGCCCGCGGGGAGCCCCGACGATCCAGGGGAGGAACACGGCGTGCCCGATCAGGACCGGCCCGCACCCGTCCCGGCGGCGGCCCGCTCACGCGGCGTCGCCGCGCGGGCCGTCGCGCCCGTCTCGTCCCAGCCGCGGCGCCCGCAGGAGCGTGCCGTACGCCGCAGGGAGGCGCTGCTGGACGCCGCCGTCGACCTGCTCGGCGACGGCGGGTTCGCCGCCGTGACGCACCGGGCCGTCGCCCGCCGGGCCGGGCTGCCCCTCGCCGCCACCTCCTACTACTTCACCAGCCGCGACCAGTTGCTGGCCGAGGCGTTCGCCCTGCTGGTCGAGCGCGAACTGGCCCGCATGCGGGCGGCGGTGGACCACCTCGCCGGCCGTACGCCGCTCGCGGTCGCCGAGACGCTCACCGGCGTGTACGCCTCCGACCGGCTGCGCCAGCTCGGCCTGTGGGAGCTGTACCTGCAGGCGGGCCGCGACCCGGCGCTGCAGGCCATCGCCCGCGCCTGGACCGACGGCTGCGACGACATCGTCGCCGCGGTGCTGGGCGGCGCCGGCTACCCCTGCGGGCCCGGGGAGGTGCGTTTCGTCGCCGGGCTGCTGTCGGGACTGTGGGTGGAGGAGGTCGTCGAGGCCCGCCCCGACGGCAGGCAGCGGGCACGGGAGGCGGTGGCCCGGGCGCTGGCCGCGCTGGCCCCGCCCGCTAGGGTCGGCTCATGATCTTCCATCTCGCGCTGGCCGCCGACTGGGACGCGGCCGTCCCGGCGGGCGAATACCGCGTCTCCACCCTCGGCCGGACCCTGGAGGAGGAGGGCTTCATCCACGCTTCGGCCGACCTCGGCCAGGCGCGCGGTGTGGCGGGCCGCTACTACGGGCACGTCACCGAGCCCCTGGTGCTGCTGGAGATCGACGAGGACCGGCTCGGCTGCCCGGTCAGGCTGGAGGTGCCCGAGGGGGCCGACGAGGCGTTCCCCCACATCTACGGGCCGATCCCGGTGGCCGCCGTCACGGCCGTCACGCCCTTCTCCCACTGACCCGCCGGCGTCCCGACACGTCCGGCCACCGCCCGCCGTGGTCCTCGGTCGTGACCGGCACGGCCGCCTGCCCCGCCTTCGCCGAGCCCCACGTCACCGGCGTGGTCGCACGAGATCGTCAGGCGGGGCAGGCGAGTGCGGCGGGGACCTTGGCGAAGGTCTCCTCCACTAGGTTCAGCAACGCGTCGCGGCCGCCGTGGCCGCCCTGCACCGTCCACCGCAGGGAAGCCGTGCGCCAGGCGGCCACGAAGATCTCTACGGCCAGCCGGACGCGCACCTCGTCGACATCGGCGCGGCCGCTCACCACATTGACCAGGGCCAGGGTGGTGTCGTGGCAGTAGCCCAGGCTGTGCGCCTGCAGCGCGGGGACGGCTTCCGACAGCTCGCGGGCGGCCAGGAAGCGGCGATCCCAGTCGGGGTCCATGGCGCTCAAGGTGGTGTTCAACGCCACGCGGAGTGCCTCGATGAGCGGGCCGTCGATCACGCTGGCGGTGGTGCTGCTCGCCTTCATCAACGTGCCGATGTCCATCTCCGGTGCAGCCGTGGCGCCGCCCGGCATCGGCGCGGACCTGCATACCGCGGGCGCGCCGCTGCAATGGGTCATGAACGCCTACAACCTGACGTTCGCCTCGTTCATGCTGGTGACCGGGTCAGCGGCCGACCTGGTGGGACGCCGCCGCATCTTCCTGGCCGACGCGGGGCTGTTCGCCGCCGGTTCGCTGGCCTCGGCGGCCGCCCCCGGCATCGTCCTGCTGGACCCGGCCCGCGCCCTGTCGGGCATCGGTGCGGCCGGGGTGTTCGCCAGCGGCGGTGCGATCTTGGCCACTACCTTCGACGGCGCGGGCGCACCCGCGCGTTCGCGGCGCTCGGCAGCGCCGCCGGGCTCGGAGTGGCGGTCGGGCCGGCCCTGTCGGGCAGGCTGGTCGGCGCGCTGGGCTGGCGCGCCACCTTCGGGCTGTACGCCGCTTTGGCGGTTGTGGCGCTGGCCGGCGTCGGTTACGTCGCCGAATCGCGTGCCGAGCAGCGTCCCCGCCTGAACGTGACCGGCGCGGTGGTGTTCGTCGCCGGCCTGGGCGCGTTGGTTCTGGGCGTGGTCCAGGGCCCGGAATGGGGCTGGGCCAGCGCCGGTACGCTCTCGCCGCTGGTCGCCGGCGTGGGCCTGCTGGTGGTCTTCGTCGTCCTTCAGGCGCGTGCCTCCGCCCCGCTGCTCGACCTGTCGCTGGTGAAGAACCGCCGATTCCTGGCGTTGTGCATGGTGCCCGTGGTCGCGGCGTTCGGCTTCGTGACGCTGCTGACCTACCTGCCCACGTACCTGGTGGGTGCGAGCGGCTTCTCCCCGCAGCGCGCCGGAACGATGCTGCTGTTGATGACCGCACCAGTGCTCCTGGCTCCGCCCCTGGCCGGTGGGCTGGTGAACCGGGGCATGCCGACCCGCGTGCTGATCACGATCTCCTTGGCGTTGCTCGCCGGCGGAAACGCCTGGCTCACCGTGATCGGCCCGGACACCTCCGCCGCCGTCATCGCCGGGCCGCGCTGCACGGAGCGGCCGCCGTGTGCGCCGCAGGCACGGTGGCCATCGCCGCGGCACTGGCCCGGCCACACCACGACGTCGCCGCAACCCCCGACCCCGGCGCCGTCCCCCTGCCTGCCGAGGTCACCTCTGACCAAGCATCGTGACACCGCGCCACATCGACGCGCGTGCGCCACCCCGGCGCGTGTCCGATACGTTCAAGACGGCCGGCCCGCCCGTCTCCTAGCGTGGGCGTCATGGCACCGACGTTCGATCTCATCGGCCTGGTCGTGACCGACATGGCCGCCTCCCTGTCCTTCTACCGCCGGCTTGGGCTGGACATCCCGCCCTCCGCCGACACCGAGCCTCACGTCGAGGTGACCCTTCCCGGCGGGCTGCGTCTCGCGTGGGACACCACGGAGACCGTCCGGTCCTTCGACTCCTCCTGGTCGCCCGCGAGCGGCGGGCCCCGCGTCAGCCTCGCCTTCCGCTGCGACACCCCCGCGGAGGTCGACCGCCTGTACGAGGACCTCGTCGCGGCCGGCTACGAAGGACACCTCAAACCGTGGGACGCGTTCTGGGGGCAGCGCTACGCCGTCGTGCACGACCCGGACGGCAACGGCGTGGACCTGTTCGCCGCCCTGCCCACCACCTGACGGGCTCCACCGGGCCGGAGGGCCCGGTGGTCAGCGGATCAGCGCGCCGAGGGTCACGCCGGTCAGCGACCTCACCTCACGAGACAGGTGGGCCTGGTCGGCGTACCCGGTCACGGCGGCCACCACGGCCGGCGGCGTGCCCCCGCGGGCCAGGTCCACCGCACGGTTCATCCGCAGGATGCGGCCGAGCGTGCGCGGCCCGTACCCGAACGCGTCCAGGCACCTGCGGTGCAACCGCCGTTCGCCGACACCCGCGTCCGCGGCGATCCGCGCGACCGGCAGGCCCGCGCGCACGCCCTCGACGACCGCTCCGACGAGAGCGGCGTCGACGCGGCGGGGCGCCGTGCCCAGGCGGCGCGCCGCCTCCTCCTCCAGCACCGCGCCCAGACGTGCGAGAACGTCGGCGGCCTCCCCGGCCCGCTCCGCCAGCCGCCGCGCCTCGGCGCCCGGCCACAGGTCGGCCAGCGGCACCCGCTGGTCGCGCAGCTCGTGCGCCGGGACCCCGAAGACCATCGGGCCGGTGCCCGGGCCGAAACGCAGCCCCACATAGCGGGCGCCGGGCCGGTCGGTCACCACGTGCGCGGCGGTGTCCGGCCCCGCCACCAGCAGCGCGCCGTCCGCCCAGATCACGTCCATGCACCCGTCCGGCAGCACCCGCCGCTCACCGGCCGCCGAGCCGGGGGAGGTGCTCCACCACAGCACCGCGTCCGGCACCCGCGAGGCCCTCTCCCGGTACATGCCTGGCATTATCCCTCGTGCGCGGCTCCCCCTACGAAAGGATCAGCAGGTCGCAGGCGGGGATCAGCGGGGATTGCCCGCCCGCAGCCGGCCGACGTAGTCCGTCACGGCCCGGTCGAGATCCCACGCCAGGCCGCCGTGGAAGATTTCGGGCGCGCCGGGCGCGAGTCACCGCCGCTGATCACGAACCGGGGGCCCGGCCGCACGCACCCACTTCACCGGCCGAAGCGTACGTGCCGTGATCGGCGCGACCGTCGGCGAGCGGCCGGGGATGGGCGTCACCCGCCGCCGGCGCCTCTGGCCATCACGTATTTGCGCAGGTCGGGGTCGCGCGGATGGAGTGCGTACTCGCCCGTCTCGCGGAATCCGAGCCGCCGGTAGACGCGTTCGGCGGGCTCGTTGCCCGCGATCACCCACAACTCCACCCGGGACCGGCCCGCCTCGCGCGCCCAGGCCACCACCTCAAGGGCCAGACGCTCGGCGATCCGCCCACCCCGTGCCCGGGGACGCACCCACATGCCGAACAGCTCGACGGCCCCGGCCCGATCCGCCGGCACGCGTCCCGCGGCCACTCCTACCGGGCCGTCCGCGTCGAACGCGGCCGCCTTGACGCCGTCTTCGGTCCACGCGCGCCATCGGGCCTCGTCGTAGGCCCGTTCCTCGGCCAGGTCGCCGTGGAAGATTTCGGGCGCGTCGGCGAGCGCCGCCAGGCGCAGCAGCCGCCAGGTGCGCCAGTCCTCGCCACTGAGACGGCGTACGACAACCGGGGTCATGCTCACGCTCCCTCGCTCTTCCTCGCAAGATCCCCCTTCTGCCATGGTCGAGATCCGGCCCGGCCCGGACAACCGGGCCCGGCCTGATCGGTCCGTACGCCGAGAGGGAGCTATGAGCATTCGCCTGGGTGGCGTGGTCATCGACGCCAACGACCTCGACGGGCTCGCCGCGTTCTGGAGCCGCCTGCTGGAGCGGGACATCACCCGCCGCGAGGACGACTGGATCAGCCTGGGCCCCGGCCTGGCCCTGCAACGCGTCCGCGAGCCCAAGACCGTGAAGAACCGCGTCCACCTGGATCTGGTCGCCGACGACTTCGCCGCCGCGGCCGCCCGCGCCGCCGCGCTCGGGGCCACCCCGGTGGGGGAGATGCACGAGGATCTCTGGCAGGTCTGGCGGGATCCCGAAGGCAACGAGTTCTGCCTCTGCGTGTCCTGACGTACGGGAGGGGCCTACCGACGGCCCGGGAGCGTCGCGAGCGCCTTCGACCGCTGCGCGACCAGATCGGCGTACGTGCCGTCGCGCTCGGCCCACCGGTGCATCAGCACGCCCTTGACCAGGATCTCGTGGGGCGTGGGGTCGGTCTGGAGCAGGTCCATCACCTCGGTGGCGAACGCGGCGAGGTCGAGCGCGCGGGGGTTGATCCGCGCCTGCTCGGGCGTGGTGGCGACGGCCGGGGGAACCAGCTCGGCCACCTCGACGCCCGTGCCGTCCAGCTGCGCGCGCAACGCCTCGGTGTAGGCGTGCACACCGGCTTTCGACGCCGCGTACGTCGGCATGAGCGGGAACGGCAGGAACCCGATGCCCGAGCTGACCGTGATGACGGCGCCGGCGCCGCGCCCGACCAGGTGCGGGGTGAACGCGTCGATGACGCGGATGGTGCCGAGCAGGTTGGTGTCGATCGTCTGCTGCGCGACGCTGAAATGCGCGGGATCGCGCAGGTCCTCGGGGATCATGACCCCCGACATCGTCACGATCGTGTCGAGGCCCGGGTGACCGCGGAGCACCGCGTCGCGGGCACGATCGACACTGTCCTGGTCGGTCACGTCGATGGGAACGGTGCCGAACCCCTCGGCCGCGAGCCGGCCGAGCAGGTCCGCTCGCCGGCCGCCGACGATCACGGAGCTGCCGGCCGCGGCGAAGCGGCGGGCGAGTTCGAGCCCGATTCCCGACGTGGCGCCGGCGATGAAGACGGTGCGGTTGGTGATGTCCATGGATTTCTCCTGCTCAGGGCGGGTCGGTGGCAAGGCCGGTCGGCGCTGCGCCGCGGCGTCTTCAGTGTCGATTCGCGCTCCGGCCGGGGGCAGTGCCCCCGTCTTCCGGGGTCCTGTCAGGGCCCCCTTGGTCAGAAAAGTCCGAAATACGATGGCGGGCATGACCGACGACCGCGCCAACCTGCTCGGCGACTACCTCCGCGCCCGCCGGGCCCTGGTCACCCCGCAGCAGGCCGGGCTCGCGCCGGGGCCGAACCGGCGCGTACCCGGGCTCCGCCGTGAAGAGGTCGCCATGCTCGCGGGCATCAGCGCCGACTACTACCTGCGGCTGGAGCGCGGCCGCGACAAGAATCCCTCAACGCAGGTGCTCGAATCGCTCGCGCGGGTCCTGCATCTCGACGAGGTCGAACAGGAATACCTTCTCGGCCTGGCCGCCGCACGCCCGAAATCCCGGCGGCGCAGGAAGCCCGAACGCGTCCCCGCGCGGTTGCACCAGCTCCTGGCGAGCGTGCAGGTTCCCGCCTTCGTGGAGGGGCGCGCGTTCGACGTGCTCGCCTCCAACCGGCTCGCGGTCGCGCTCTCTCCGCGCCTCCAGCCCGGGTACAACCGGCTGCGGTCTCTGCTGCTCGATCCCGAGGAGCAGGCGTTCCAGCAGGACTGGACACGCTCCGCGGAAGGCTTCATCGCCGCCTTCAGGAAGTACGCCGGGGACGACATCGACAACCCGCGGTTCGTGGAACTGGTGGGCGAGCTCGCCCTGTCGAGCGAGCGCTTCCGTACGCTCTGGGCGCGCCACGACATCCGCACCCTCGACGGCGGCACCACCACCGTCAACCATCCCATCATCGGCGAGCTGCGCCTGCACCGGGACAAACTCCCCGTGGACGACCTGCTCCTGGTGCTCTACTACGCCGATCAGGGCAGCGAGAGCGACGAGAAACTCCGCCTCCTCGCCTCCATGGCCTCTCGTTAGCGGACGAGTCACCAACCGCCACGTGCCGGCCGTCTCGCCGCTGCGCGGGAGCCGGAGAACAAGCAGGCGAACCGCGCGCGGCGGAACTCTTCCGCGACTGGAGGGCCGGAAACTCCCGGAAAACGCCCCGAAAGGCGCCAAGAAGTGCCAGAACGAAACGGAAACCCGTCAGTGCGCGAGCGAGACACCTCCTCGTCGCTGACGGGTTTCCGCGATGCCACGCTCGGTCACCGACCTGCTCACCGACCGCGTCACCGGGCAAGGCCCCGGCCACTGACACCCGGCCCGGGTCACTGACACCCGGCCCGGGTCACTGACACCCGGCCCGGGTCACCGGTTGTCCTCGAGAAGCCGCCGGGTCCGGGCCAGGAATGCCTGGCGGACCTCCTCCGGGTGCAGGATCCGCAGCGGCCGGCCGAGGCTGAGCAGATAGCGGGCCAGGCTGTCGGCGTCCGGCCCGCCGATGTCGACGATCGTGGCGTCATCGCCGTCCGGGCGGTGGACGCCGACCGTCGACGGCACCAGCCTGCGGGCCTCGTCGGCCGGTACGGCCAGGCGCACGGTCACCCGCACCGGATAGGGCCTCCGCGCGATGCCCGTACCGACCGTCTGCGCCGGATCCGGCGGGTCGGGCAGGGCCGCGGCCCGCCCGGTGGCGGCGGCGTCCACGATCCGATCCGTACGGAACGTGCGCCAGTCCTGCCGCGTCAGGTCGTAGGCGAGCAGATACCAGCGGCGGCCCGTGTAGATGAGCCGATAAGGATCCACGTGTCGCGTGGACGTCGTCCCGGCGCCGTCGCGGTAGGCCAAGCGGGTGCGTTCGCCGCGCCGGCACGCGGTGGCCAGATCGAGCAGCAGCGCGGGGGAGATCTGGCCGTCGTCGGGGTGCGCGGTGTGGGTGAACGCGCCGTCCAGCTCGCCGAGCCGGGCCGCGATCCCGGCCGGCAGCACCTGGCGGAGTTTCAGCAGCGCCGACAGGGCCGCCTGGTCGCTTCCCGAGACCCCGCTGAACGCGGCGGTGCGCAACCCGACGGCGACCGCGAGGGCCTCCTCCTCGTCAAGGATCAGCGGCGGAATGCCGGCCCCGGGCCCGAGGTGATAGCCGCCCCACGGACCCATCTCCGATTCGATGCCATAGCCGAGCTCACGCAGCCGGGCGATGTCCCGCCGCACCGTCCGCTCGGTGATCTCCAGCCGGGCGGCGAGATCCGCGCACGTCCACGACGGCCGCGCCGACAGCAAAGACAGCAGCCGCAGCAGCCGCGCCGAGGTGTTGACCACGGCTCACAGTCTGCTCGATAACCAGGACCGTTTCTGACCGGGTCATCCCGTAACGTCGCCGGCACGGCCGAGAACCTCCCGGCCGGAAAGTCCACGACGACGATGACCGCTGCCGGGGTGCCTTGGAATGACGGGCCCCGGGCGGGGGCGCACGCGACAGACGAGGGGCACAACCCATGGAAGCACGCATGAAGAGCGTGGCGAACCCCGACGTGACCACCGCGATCCAGCACCTGTTCAAGGCCGTCCACGCCGGTGGCGTGGACCTGCGCGTGCTCGAGCTGGTCCATCTGCGGGCCGGCCAGATCAACGGCTGCAGCCCGTGCGTGTACGCCGGGGTCGCGTCGGCGAGGAAGCATGGGGAGAACGACGAGCGGCTGCACGGTGTGGTGGCCTGGCGGGAGGCGCCGTTCTCCAGTGAGTCCGAGCGGGCGGCGCTCGCGCTGACCGAGGCCGCCACCCGGATCCAGGACGGCGCGCCGGGCGTGACCGACGACATCTGGGACGACGTCACCGCCCAGTTCGGCCGGAACGAGCTGTCCGCGATCATCCTCAACATCGCGCTCACCAACTTCTTCAACCGGATCAACCACACGCTCCGGGAACCGGCCGGCACGGCCTGGTGACGGCGGGCGGATCACCAGGGGGCACACGACGATGAGCGACGAACTCCCGGAACTGACCGTCACCGACGCCCGGGCCTGGAGGGAGTGGCTCGGCGAGCACCACGACGGCTCGGCAGGGGTGTGGCTGGTCCTCGCCAAGCAGAACACGACCCGGCCCACCAGTCTGACGTACGACCAGGCGCTCGACGAGGCCCTGTGCCACGGCTGGATCGACGGCCGGCTACGACGGCGGGACGAGACCACCTTCTTCCGGCGCTTCACCCCTCGCGGACGGCAAAGCGCCTGGTCGGAGCGGAACGTTTCCATCGTCACCCGCCTGATCGGCCAGGGCCGGATGCACCCGGCCGGAACGGCCGAGGTCGAACGCGCCAAGGCCGACGGCCGCTGGGAGGCGGCCTACGCGGGCCAGGCCGGCATCGAGGTGCCCGCCGACCTGGCCGCCGCACTGGCCGCCGATCCCGGAGCACAGGCGATGTTCGACATCCTCACCGCCCAGAACCGCTACGCCGTCCTCTATCGGGTCGCCAACGCCAAACGCGCCGAGACCCGGGCCCGCCGTATCGCCCAGTTCGTCGGCATGCTCGCCCGCGGCGAGACGATCCACCCGCAAAAGCGCACCCTCGACGATCGCTGACCCGCACCGGGGCGGGCAGCACTCCGCGGGGCGCCTCGCCACAGGCACCCGGCCCATCCCGGCAGACGACGAGGGGGCCGGTGTAGGGGCGGCTGAGGGTGAAGCCGGCGGCCGGTGCCCTGACTACGACGCCGGGGGCGGGTCGAGGCGGCCGGGGAGCGGGGAGGCGGACGCGCCGCCCGCGGCCCTGGCATAACGGCGGGCCAGGTGCGCGAACGCCTCCCTCAGCTCGGCCGGGCCGACGACCTCGATCTCGGCGTCGAACCTGCCGATGGCGGCGGCCAGGCCGTGCCACGACCACGAGCCGAGGACGAGCCGGCAACGGCCCGGGCCCAGCTCCTCCACGACACCGTCCCGCACGTACGCAGACACCACGGCGGCAGGCAGGCCGAGGACCACCTCACCGCGGCAGAGCCAGTCACCCGACCCGTCGAAGCCCCGGAACCTCTCGGCCACGAAAGCGGCCACATCACCTCCGGGCACCTCGCGCGACGCGAAACGCGGCCCCGTGGGGGAGCGCGGCGCCATCCGGTCGACACGGAAGGTGCGCCAATCCTCCCGGTCGAGATCCCAGGCGACCAGATACCAGCGCCCACCCCAGTTGACCAGATGATGCGGCTCCACCCGGCGCGGCGGCGCCGGCACCCCGCCGTCACCCGCTTGCGGCGAGAACGCGGCCGCGTAGTCGAAACGCAGCACCTCACCGGCATGGACCGCCGCGCTGAGCGCCACGAGCACGCTGCCATCGACCCGTACGTCCGGCCGCGTCGCGGGCCGCTCGACGGCGGTGACCTGGAAGGTGTCGATCCGGTGACGCAGCCGCGCGGGCATGACCTGCCGGACGGTGTTCAACGCACGCGCCGCCGCTTCCCCGACGCCGGCGCCGGTCGTGGTGACCGTCTGAAGCGCCACGGCCAGGGCGACGGCCTGATCGTCGTCGAACAGCAACGGGGGCAGCCGCGAACCCGCCTCCAGCTGATATCCGCCGTCGGGCCCCTTGAAAGTCGTGATCGGATAACCGAGCTCACGCAGACGGTCGACGTCACGGCGGACCGTACGCGTGCTGACGCCCAGCCGCCCGGCCAGCTCCTCACCCGACCAGTTGCGGCGGGCCTGCAGCAGCGACAAAAGCGCGAGCAGCCGCGCGGACGTCTTCGGCATGACACCCATCCTGCTCAAGAAGAGGACGCATGCTGTCCGCTACCCCTGAAACCGTGAGGTCATCGACGCCGGCCGACGACGCATGCCCGACCGCTTCCGGCGTGTGTACGACAGATCGCAAGGCGAGGAGCCACCATGTCCATCACCACCACGACCCACCTGAACTTCCACGGCGACGCCCGCGCGGCGCTCGGCTTCTATCACTCCGTCTTCGGCGGAAACGTCGTCGCCATCACCTACAAGGACGCGGGCAACCCCCAGAACCCCGGCGAAGCGGACTGGGTGATGTGGGGCCAGGTGACCGCGGACAACGGCTTCCACGTCATGGCCTACGACGTGCCCTCCCACACACCCTGGAACCCGGGCGAGAACGCCGTCTTCGTCTCCGTACGCGGCGACGACACCGACGAGATCACCGCCCTGTGGCACAGGATGGCCGCCCGCTCCACCATCGTGCGGCCGCTCGAACCCGCGCAGTGGGCGCCGCTCTACGGCATGCTCAAGGACCCCTTCGGCGTCGTCTGGGTCCTCGACGTCGCGGCCCCCTACAACGGCTGAGCACACCCGCGACGCCATGACCGTCCTCGACAACCGCGCGCTCAACCGCGCCACGCTCGCCCGGCAGTTCCTGCTCGACCGCACCGGCGCACCGGCACTCGACGTCATCGCGCACCTGTGCGGCATGCAGGCACAGGAACCGCAGGAGCCGTTCGCCGGACTGTGGTCGCGGGTGCGCGACTTCCGCCCCGCGACCCTGGACGGCCTGCTGACCGGGCGGCACGTGGTGCGCACCCACCTGATGCGCCGCACCGTCCACCTCGTCACCGCCGCCGACGCGCTGGCCTGGCGCTCCCGGCACGACACCATGCTGCGCCGGCGGGTGCTCACCACCTACCGCCGGGAACTTGCCGGGCTCGACCCGGACGAAGTGGCGGCGGCCGGCCGGGAGGTCATGGCCGACGGACGGCCCCGCACGATGGCCGAGCTCGTCGACGCGCTCGCCGTCCGCCGGCCCGCCCCACCACGCAGGGCCCTGGGCGAGCTGCTCGTCGCCGCGCTCATCCCCATGGCCCAGCTGCCCCCGCGCGGACTGTGGCGCACCAAAGCGGGGGTACGCAACCTCCCCCTCGCCACCTGGCTGGGACGCGACATCGCCCCGCTGCCTGCGGACGGGTCCGACCCGGCCGGTCAGGCGCTGGTCCGCCGCTATCTGGCCGCCTTCGGGCCCGCCACCTCCGCCGACCTGCGCGCCTGGTGCGGCCTGGCCGGGCTGCCCGCCGCGGTCGACGCCGTACGCGGAGAGCTCGTCGCCTTCCGCGACGAGCGGGGCCGGCAACTGCTGGACCTGCCCGACGCGCCGCGCCCCGACCCCGGCACCCCCGCGCCTGTGCGCTTCCTGCCGGCGTTCGACAACGCGATCCTCGGCTACCACGACCGCAGCCGCATCGTGGACGACGCCCACCGCGGCCTGTCGGTCGCCGGCGCCCGCGTCGTCCTGGTGGACGGCCGGATCTCCGCGACCTGGGACGCCACAGCAGGTGCCACAGCCGGCACCGTGACCGTCACCCCGCTGCGCCGCCTGTCGCGCTCAGAACACGCCGCCGTCATCGAGGAGGGGAGGTCGCTGGCGGCGTTCCTGTCGGACGGCGACAGCGACCGCGTACGGATCGACCCGTCCGCCGCCTGAGCGCCGGAACGACCGAACGCCGGAACTTTGGCGCCGGCGGCGGGCGTGGCGCGGCGGCGCCATCGGCCGCGCCCTGTTCACCACCGGGTTCACCGCCAGGTTCGCATCATGTGCCCGACATCGTGTGGCGGACATCGTGTGGCGGACATCGTGTGGCCGACATGGGGTGGCGGACATCGTGTGGCCGACATGGGGTGGCCGACATGGGGTGGCCGACATGGGGTGGCCGACATGGGGTGGCCGACGTCGTGTGGTTCACATCGTCAGTCGCACAGCACCCGGGTCAGGCGCCGGGAGGCGAACCAGACCCCCGCCACGGCCAGCGCGGCCAGGTAGACCGCATGCCCCACCAGCCCCCACCCCAGCACACCCATGCACAGGCCCCGCACCAGCTCCACCGCGTGGTAGAGCGGCGTGACCTGGATCAGCACCTCGACCCCGACCGGATAGTCCTGCACAGGGGAGAACGTCCCGGAGAACAGGAACAACGCGAACTGCCCGGTGCCCATCAGGTCGAAGTCCTGCCAGCCGCGCATCAGCGTGCTGACCGCCATCCCCAGCCCGCCGAAGGCCAGCCCCACGAGCACGGTCGCCGGAAACGCCGCCACCGCCCAACCGGGCTCGGCCAGCCCCATCGCCACCATCACGACCAGGAAGATCACGGTGTAGAGCGAACCCCGGACGATCGACCACACCAGCTCGCCCACCGCGACCTCGACGGGCCGCACCGGCGTCGCCAGCACCGCCTCGAACGTCTTCATGTATTTCAGCTTGAAAAAAAAGTTGTACGTCGTCTCGGCCAGGGCCCCCGACATCGCCGACACCGCCAGCATCGCCGGCGCGACGAACGACGCGTACGACATGGTCCGCCCGTCCACCGTCAGGTCACCGACCAGCGCGCCGACGCCGACACCGATCGACAGCAGATACAGCAGCGGCTCGAAGAAACCCGACAGCAGCACGATCCAGTACGACGGCCCGGAACGCAGCGCCCCTACGTTGCGGCCGATAACGGCGCCCACCCGGCCGGGGGAGACCCGGGACGCCACCAGCGTCGTCACCATCAGTCCTCCAGCCTCCGGCGGAACGCCCGCACCGCCAGGAAAAGACCCGCCGCCGCCCACACCAGCAGATAGCCCACATGCACCGGAACCGGCCATGCCGTCGCACGGCCGAGCGTCGCCGCCCGGCACAGCTCCACCGCATGCCACAGCGGCGAGGCGTACGCCAGCGGGCGCAACACCGGCGTGAGCTGCTCGACCGGGAAGAACACCCCCGCGAACAACGTCGAAGGAAGAGCCACCAGCCGAAACACCAGGGAGAAGTAACTGTCATGGTCGATCGTGGCGGCGAACGCCGTCACCGGCGCGGCCACCGACACCGTCAGCAAGGCGCACACCAGCGGGGTGACCAGCGCCCACGGCGAGTGCAGCCCGCCGAAGAACACCACCACGACCAGGAAGGCCACGACCGCGATCGCCACCCGGAACACCAGGTAGAGCAGATGCCCCCGGACCATGTCCATCGGCTCCACCGGTGTGGCCCGCATCGCGTGATAGGCCCTGACCCACTTGAAGTCACCCAGCACCGAATAGGTCGACTCACCCACCGCGATCTGGAAGGCCGTCGAAGCGAGCACGCCCGGCACGATCCACGACAGGTAATCCACCCCCTGCACCCGGCCGATATAACCCCCCACGCCGATGCCGATGCTCAGCAGGAACAGCACCGGCAGCACGAACGAGGAGAACACCGACGCCTGCCACAGCCGCCGGTAAAGGGTCAGGTGCCGCTCCAGCACCGCGATCGTCGGATGCACCCCATGCGTCACGGCCATCTCAGTCCACCAGCGTCCGGCCCGTCAGATGGAGGAACACATCCTCCAGCGTCGACCGCCGCACCAGCACACTCGACGGCTCCAGGCCGCGCCGGTGGACCTCGGCGAGCGCGGCGTCGCCGTCGTCCACGTAGACCAACACCCGGTCGGGCAGCGGATCGACCCGCTTGCCCACCCCCTCCAGCGCCGCCGCGTGTCGCGGCCCCGCCTCGGGCATGCCGGGGAACCGCAGCTCGACCACCTCGGCCGTCGAGTAGGTCTCGATCAGCGACCTCGGCGACCCCTCCGCCACGATCCTGCCGCCGTCCATCACGACCAGCCGGTCGCACAACTGCTCGGCCTCGTCCATGTAATGCGTCGTCAGCACCAGCGTCGTGCCCCGCTGCTTGAGCCGGAACAACCGCTCCCACAACAGGTGACGGGCCTGGGGGTCCAGCCCCGTCGTGGGCTCGTCGAGCAGCACGAGATCGGGGTCGTTCACCATCGCCCGCGCGATCGTCAGCCGCCGCTTCATGCCTCCCGACAGCGGCTCCACCTTCCCGCCCGCGCGATCGCCGAGCTGCACGAACTCCAGCAACTCGTCGGCCCGCCTGCGGCTCTCCGCCCGCGACAGCCCGAAATAACGGGCGTACGTCACCAGGTTCTCCCGCACCGTCAGGTCGGGATCGAGATTGTCGAGCTGCGGGCACACCCCCAGGCGCGCGCGGATCCTCGGCCCGTCGTGCACCGCGTCCATGCCCAGGATCCGCAGCTCACCGGTGGTCGGCGTGGACACGCACCCGATCATCCGCATGGTCGAAGACTTGCCGGCCCCGTTGGGCCCGAGGAAACCGAACGCCTCTCCCGGCGCAACGTCGAGATCGATCCCGTCGACAGCGGTGAACTCCCCGAAGCGTTTGACCAGGCCGCGCGCGTAGATCAAAGGTTGATCGGCCACGATCCGAGACCCTAACCAACGGCCCCGACATTTCCGCAACAGGTTATCCGCGCCGCCCGGACCGGCCCCGCCCCGCCTCCCCGGCGGCACGCGAAAACCGCCGCGCGCCACCACCGGCTCCGCCCGAGATCACTGGAGATCCGTCCGGGCCCGGGCCCGGATGCGGCCGCCCCCGGGGGAGCCGTACCCTGACTTGCGTGAACACGTTCGAGCTGGGCACCGACGGCCCCCGGGTGATCCTCGTCGGCATCGACGGCTCGGAGACCTCCCTGCGCGCCGCCGCCTACGCCTGGGGCCTCGCCCGCCGCCAGGGTTCGCACGTCGTCCTCGTCTACGTCGCCAACCCAGGGGCGATCACCACGATGGTCCCGGCCGCGTCGGCCTCGGTGATCGAGGCGGGGGAGGAGATCGCCACGGACCTGCGCGCGCAGGTGGAGCTCTTCGCCAAGACCGCCCACTCCCGTGTCGACTACACCTTCCGCACCGAATACGGCGACGCCGCCGGCGTCCTCGCCAGGATCGCCGACGAGATCCGGGCGGACGCCGTCGTGGTGGGCGCCTCCACGCAGGCCGGTCACCGTTTCATCGGCTCGGTCGCGCTCCGCCTGGTCCGCACCGGCCGCTGGCCGGTCACCGTCGTCCCCTAGGCACCACACAACAGGCACCACGCAACAGGAGCCGCACGACAGGAGCCGCGCGGCAGGCATCGCGCGACGTGCCGGGGGATCAGACGTGCCAGGAGATCAGCGGCGCTCGGGCGGCCCGGACACGTCCAGCGCCCGCAGGCCCTCCAGCACCCGCAGCAGCGTCGCCTCGTCCGGGCCGTCATCCCGCACGCCCACCGGATGCCGCCGCACCCGCCGCGGCAGCATCCCCGGCGGTGCCTCCACAACGGTCTCAACAGCGGTCTCCGCAACCGTCCCCGCAGGCACTCCCGCCGACGTCACATCAGCGGCGGCCGCGTCCTGCGGGCCCGCAGCCGGAGCACCCGCCGTCCCCGGCGAGCGCGCCTCCTCCGGCGGCGCGATGGCCAGCTCACACCACACGATCTTGCCGCGGTCCGGCGCCGAATAATGACCCCACCGCCGGGCCAGACTGCCGACCAGCACGAGCCCCCGGCCGCTTTCGCCCAGCTCACCCCCCGCGTCGCCGTCCGGCACCGGCTCGCGGTCGCTGACATCCCACACCTCGATGAACAGGCTCCGCCGACCCGGCGCCACCCGCACCCGCAACGCCACCGTACGCAGGGCCACCGGGAACATCGACGAGGCCATCGGCGGGCTGACCACGGCGTCCGTCGCCCGCACCGCGTTCGTCACCAGCTCGGAGACGACCAGCTCCGCCGTCTCGGCCAGATCCGCGAGCTCCCACCCCCGCAACTGGCACCGTACGAACGCGCGTGCCCGGCGCGGGGCGGTCGCGGCCGACCCGAACACCTTGTACGCGGTCCTGCGGCCCTCCTGGGAGGGAAAAGGCGAGATCAGCATTGCGATGGAAGGCCCTGGACGGACCGGCCGGCGAGGACCGGGACGGCCGGTCGGGGAACACCCATGCCTCCGATCATCTGTCATGAGCGGCTGCAAGGTGGCGGGCTTCACGGCATTCGCCTAACTTTCTCCTCCCGATCATCACCCCGGTGCCGCCCTACCTGACGGAAGATGACAGGAACACGCGGCACGCTGGGCACATGAACGGACACGCCACCGGCACCTTCGACATCACCAACTGGACCGAACTGGCCACCGAGGAGAAGGAGGGCGCCACCTTCGGCCGCAACGCCATCGCCAAGACCTTCCACGGCGACCTCACCGGCACCAGCACCACCGAGATCCTCACCGTCGTCACCCCCGAAGGCCCCGCCGCCTACGTCGGCGTCGAACACTTCGACGGCACCCTCCACGGCCGCAAGGGCACCTTCGCGCTCCAGCACAGCGCCGGCAGCCACAACGGCGAACAGTGGCTGAAATGGCAGGTCGTCCCCACCAGCGGCACCGGCGAACTGGCCGGCCTCACCGGCGAGGGCACCATCCGCGTGGACGGCGACGGGCACCACTACCTCCTCGACTACACCCTCCCCGAGGACTGATCACCCCCATCCGGCCACCCCCATCCGGCCACCCCCATCCGGGTGGCCGCCGGCGCATGGCGAAACCCGCCGGCAGACCACCACACCGCCGCCTGACGCGCCCGGCAGGGCGGCCTACCGAGGCCGCACGTTGTGGTTGCGGGCGAACAGGTTGCCGGGGTCCCACTGGCGCTTGACCGCCGCCAGCCGCTCGTAGGTCCGCGGCGGATACACCGCCGCCACATCCTCCTCGCCCGCCGAGGCGAGGAAGTTCACGTACGCGCCGCTCACGTGGGGCGCGAGCCTGCCCCAGATCGCCTCCAGGCCCGGCAGCGCGGCCTCCACGACCGGCGCCGGCCCCGCGACCGTGGTCCCGATCATCAGCTCCGCCCGGCGATGCGCGTACGCCGTGGCGTCGCCGGGCACCCGGGCCACCGCGCCGCCCAGGCTGCGTACGGAGATGAACGGCGCCCCCTCCGCCGCCCCGGCCGCGGCGAGGATCCGCAGGGCCTCGGGCACCGACTCCCTCCCGACGAACCCGCTCCGGGTGAACAGGCGGATCCCCGGCGGCGCGACCATGCCGTCCACGAGCGTGTCGGCGTACGGCCGCAGCGCCACATCGTCGGCGATCACCGTGCCGAGCCGGCGGATCGGATCGATCGCCCGGGCAGCGAGGTGCGGGTCGTCCCCGTCGAAGGCGACCTGCACCTCGATCGGCGCCAGAGGGCCACCGGCCAGAGGATTGGCGAGGTTCGCGATCGACGTCAGCTCCTCCGGCGCCGCGCGCAGCAGGTCGGCCCACCCCTGGAGCACGGCGGCGGCCTCCTGCGCGGGGAAGGCGATCTTTCCGAAGAAGACGTCCGTCGTCGGATGCGCCGCGAACTCGAACGCGGTCACGATCCCGAAGTTGCCACCGCCACCCCGAAGAGCCCAGAACAACTCGGCGTTGTCCTCCACGCCGGCCCGCACGACCTCTCCACCGGCGGTCACCACCTCGGCGGCGACCAGGCTGTCCAGCGCCAGGCCGTGCTTCCTGACCTTCCACCCGATGCCGCCGCCCAACGTCAGCCCGCCGACACCGACGCTCCTGGTGTCGCCCGAAGAGATCGCCAGCCCGTGCGGGGCCAGAGCGGCCGCCACCTGACCCCAGGTCGCGCCGCCGCCGATCCGCACGATGTGCCGCTCCTTGTCGACGACCTCGACCGTCGCGAGCCCGCTCAGATCGATCACCACGCCGCCGTCGTTCGTGCCGAAGCCCGCGAAGCCGTGACCGCCGCCCCGCACGGACAGCACAAGCCCCGCCTCCGCTGCGAATCTCACCCCCGCCCGCACATCCCCGACGCTCCTGGGCCGCAGGACACAGGCCGGACTGCCCTGCACCAGCGCGGTCCGCCCGGCCGACGCGTACTCCGCCGCTCCCGGTTCGATGACGTCGCCGCCGAAGTCACGGCGAAGGGTCTCAAGCGCTGCGTTCATGACTCGTGTGCTCCTCACTCGCGATGTGCCGCGCCGAGCACCGGCGCGGCGTCCTGACGAGCAAGAGATCCCGGCCACCCGAAACCTGTGACGGCACCGTCGTGTGACGTGCGTCACCCATCCCTGGTGTCACAAAGCGGCGAGCGCCGGGATCGTATGGACGCAACGGCCGAGAACCAGCAGACGAGAACCAGCAGACAGGAAACCCGCGCATGAGCGAGAGACCAACGCACGCGCCGCAGCCGCTCGGCGACCGGACGGAGCCCGCCATGGACCGCGCCGTGGACCACGCCATGGACCCGGCCACCGCGGCGTTCGTCGCCCACCGCAACCTGCTGTTCACCGTGGCCTACGAGATGCTCGGCTCGGCCGCCGACGCCGAAGACGTGCTCCAGGAGACCTGGCTGCTGTGGGCGGGCGTCGACCTCCACGCCGTACGCGACCAGCGCGCCTACCTCGTGCGCATCACCACCCGCCAGGCCCTCAAACGACTCCGTACGCTCGGCCGGCGC